>DATEGN010000229.1:0-20268 GCA_035280125.1 Gemmatimonadaceae bacterium
CGGGAACATCGTCCCCATAGCAAAAGAGCTTCATTGTCGCGCCGATGACGTCGTAGCCCTGCTCGACGAGCAGCGCCGCGGCGACGGAAGAGTCGACGCCGCCTGACATCGCGACCAGCACCCGCTCAGGCATTGCTACGCACCGACTGCCTGCGGTCGTGCCGAGGGAGCATGGCCGCGCGCCTTGCGAGCGAGGTTCGGGAAGACCTGGGTCACTCGCTCGATCGCCGCCTCAGTGGTTAGGCTTCCCAGGCTCATTCGGATTGCAGCGCTTGCGATGTCAGCGCGAACGCCACAAGCCGTGAGCACGTGAGACGGCGTGACACTCCCGCTCTGACAGGCGGAGCCCGCCGAACACGCGATGCCCTGAAGATCCAACGCCATCAACAGGGATTCGCTGTCGGTTCCCGGAATCGAAATGCTCGAGATGTGCGGCGCGCGGCGCGTCCCGCGCCCGTGAATGATCGCGTCGGGCACCTGGTCCAGCACCGCGCGCTCGAAACGGTCGCGGAGCGCCGTTAGGCGACGACACTCCTCCTCGCGCTCCACAAGCGCCAACTCCGCGGCGCGTGCGAGCCCGACGGCCATGGCCACATTCTCCGTCCCCGGACGCCGCCCACGGTCCTGCGTTCCGCCGTGAAAGAGCGGCTCGAGTGTCGCTCCACGCCTCACGAACATCGCTCCGCACCCCTTGGGCGCACCGATCTTGTGACCCGAGATCGACAGAAAGTCGAACGGAACCTTGCCCGCGTCGATCTCGATCTTGCCGAACGCCTGCACCGCATCGGTGTGGAAGAGCACGCCGCGGGCGCTCGCGGTCGCTGCCAGCTGCTCGATCGGCTGAACGGTGCCGATCTCGTTGTTCACCCACATCACCGACGCAATCGCGACGTCGTCGCCGACGAGTCGATCGAACGAGCTCGTATCGACGACGCAATCAGAGGTCATCTCGCAGAGTCGCTCTTCTGCTCCCTCACGAGTTGCCTGATGCACGGCGGCGAGTACCGCCTTGTGCTCGATCGGCGTGCTGACGACCGCATTACGACCATCCGTCCGGCGAGCACGCCAGGCGCCGAGAACCGCCAGGTTGTCGGACTCGGTGCCGCCCGAGGTAAAGCAGATTTCATCACTTCGCGCGCCCAGGCAAGCCGCCACGCGCTCGCGTGCTTCGTCGAGCGCGACGCGCGCCTCGCGTCCCCAGCGGTGAATGCTCGAGGGATTGCCAAAGCGCGGGCCGAAGTAGGGCTCCATCGCCTCGCGCACCTCGGGGCGAACCGGCGTCGTCGCCGCATGGTCGAGATAGATAGGCTCAGGCATGACAAGAATATAGCGCATCGAACACTTCTTTTCAGCGCGGGTATCAGGGCTGTACTTTGGGACGCAACCACGCGCGCTTATGCCACGCATACTGTCGTTCGCGATTCTGCTTCCGCTGCTTCTGTCCAGGCCACTGCACGGGCAGAAAACTCCCGATCGGCCACCGATCGATCTCACACCGCCTGCGCCTGACGAGCCGCGGAGCAAGAGTGATCCCCTGTCAGGCTCCATTCTCGCTGGGTGGGGTGTCCCCGTGGGTGCATTTCACCGAAACGAGGATGGCGGCGGCGGCCTCGATTTTCAGGGCGCGTATGCGTTCGATCGGGCGCGGCATTTTTCATTGCGCGTCGAGGGCGGGTTTCTCGCCTACGGATACGTCAGCGGAGACGTAAACGTGCCCCAGTACGACGAGTTCGGCATCTACCAGGGTAATGCGGACGTCTCGTACGCGGTCCGCGAACACCAGATGTACTCGCTCGGTTTTGGTCCGGAAGTGACGGCGGTGAACGGGAGAATTCGACCGTATGCGTTTGCCACTGTCGGGCTCTCATACTTCCGGAGCTCCATGAACGTCCGGCCGCCCGCGTACGACGGGGACAGCGGCGACGACGAGACAATATTCAGCGCCGACAATTTTGCGTGGAGCACGGGCATCGGCTTGCGCATCGGCCCTCGCAACGCCCGCGCTGGGGCATTCGACATCGGCGTCCGTTTTCGTCGCAACGCTCGAGCACATTACGTGAACGATCGCTCGTTGAGCGACTACTCGAATGGCGCCGTGACCGTGACGCCGTTTTACGGCTCGGCGAATGTGATCATGGTCTACGTTGGGGCTTGGATTGGGCCGAAGGGAAGGGTCTAGGGCCTAGGGACGTAGGGGCTAGGGCCACGCGGCGAGATCGCTGCGCCCGACCTCCGCCCCTATGCCCTAGACCCTAGCCCCTCTTGTAAAACTTCCCTCGTACTTCCCAGAGCACCGGAAAGAACCGCTGATTGATCGTGTGCTGAAGATAGCGGGCGCCGAGAGTGCCGCCGGTACCGCCCGTGGCCGGGCCAATGACGCGCTCGACGAGTTGCACATGTTTGAATCGCCACTGCGCGAACTGCTGCTCGTATTCCAGCAACGCTTCGGCGAGGAAAAAAAGGAGACCCGGCCCCGGGCCGACGTAGAGCTGCTCCAGTGTCGTCTTCTCCCTGGCCAGCAATCGACAGAACAGGTCTTGCAAAGCTGGACGATCGAGAAAACGCGAGACGAGCGGTGGAGTGGGGCCATGCTCCTCGAGCGCGCGCATGAAATGAGCATCTCGCAAACCGGACGCGGCTTCGATCGCGCGGAACTGCACGCTCTGTGAACCGCTCGACGCCCCCAGATATCCACGAAATTGGGCGAAGTGCTGCGGCGGCAACGTCTCGAGAGAATCCAGTTGTGCGGAGACGATTCGCATGAGCGCATTCAGACGGCCCATGTTCCAAAGAGCGCCGCCGGCATCGAAGCGCTCAAGCGCGGCCATCAGCTGGTCGAGCTCGAAGAGTATTGCCTTGAACCAGAGCTCACTCGCTTGATGCACGACGATGAAGAGCAGCTCGTCCGGGTGGTGCGGTTTCGACTGGAGTCGCTGCAGGGCGAGCAATTCGTCGAGCGCCAGATACGTGCCGTAGTCCATGCCGCCTTCTTTCATCGCCGGCGCGGACGGCGCTGCCTGACGAGTGCGCTTGCGCTTGGATGAGCTCAAAAGGTCGCGACCTCGAGCGCTACAATATCGTCTACCATCATTGTCTCGACCGCGAAGAACGGCTCACCGTACCGCCGGCGAATCAGCGCTCCGTAATACGCGGCATAGTGTTGTACCATGTCGTAGAGAGGTTCGCCGTTCGGATAGACCTCTCCCGCCTGCGTCACGCCGCCGAACTGCGAATCGTAGCACCGCACCGCCTCCATCTTCTGCTCAAACTCGTCGGTGATGTCCACGACGAACGTCGGCTTCGGTGCGTCCTGACGAAACGAGAGTGTGTGCACGACCTTGTGCGGTCGGTGTTTCGGCACATCCGGCGCGAGCTTCGCGAGACCGGCAACGAAACACGCATCCCGTACGAGTTGCGACGTGACGATGTGATCCGGATGTCGGCCCGTCGGCGCGGGCGCGATCACGACACGCGGGCGAAAGCGGCGAATGACCCGGGCAAGCCGCTCGCGTGTCGGGGGATCATTGACGATGCCGGCGTCAGGCAGGTCGAGGTTTTCGCGCGCCGCCAACCTCATGATCTCGCCAGCACGACTCGCCTCGTCGGCGCGCGTCGCGGCCGAGCCGCGGGTGCCCATCTCACCTTGGGTGAGGTCGAGGACCGCGGTGCGGTACCCTTGTCGCGCGGCTTTGATGAGCGTTCCCCCGCACGTCAACTCGACGTCATCACGATGCGCGGCGATAGCGAGCAAATCGACTTCGGTCATTGCGGGGCTACTCATACCTCAACGCATCGATTGGGTCGAGCCGCGCGGCTCGGCGCGCTGGAAGCAGGCCGAACACGAGGCCCAGAGACACTGAGACGAGGACCGCGATCGCCGTGAGATTCGCCGGTGGAACCGCGTTGATGTGCATCAAGAGCGTGATCACACGGCCGAGCCCCAGTCCCACGAGAATGCCGATCACGCCACCGGCGCCGGTGAGTGTCGCGGCCTCGAAGAGAAACTGGAGCAGGATGTCGGCGCGCGTCGCGCCGACCGCCTTGCGCACGCCGATCTCGCGGGTTCGCTCCGTCACGCTGATCATCATCACCGCCATAACGCCAATGCCACCGACCAGCAGCGCGACTCCGGACAGAGCGATCATCACGAGGAAAAAGACTCCCGTGAGTTTGTTGAAGACATCGAGAATCTGGTCCTGGGTGATCATGTCGAAGTTGTTATGGTCCGCTGGCCGCAGGCGGCGCATCTCGCGCATGGCGATCGTGACTTCTTCTTGCGCGTCGGTCACGGTGACGCCGGGCTTCGGCTTCACCGGGATGTACATCGCGCTCGTTTTGTCGATCGTGAATTGGTGATCGAGCATGCCGAAGGGAACGATCGCGGCAACTTCCTGTCCGGGCGGCTTGAAGATATTTGCCGCCGGTTGGTAAATCCCGATGACGCGCGCCGGCCGGCCGCCGAGCCTAACGAGTTTGTCGAGCGGGGACATCGATCCGAACAGACGTCGCGCGACGTCCGCGTCGAGCACGGCGACGGCACCGCCGCTCGCGACCTCCGCGTGCGTGAACCACCGGCCCGCCTCGAGCTCGCCCCCTTGAATCTCGGTGAACCCGTCGTCGGCGCCGATGATCGCCTGGGGCTGCGTCCGTACACCATTGTACTCGACGCGCTGAACGACCTGCGCCCAGATGCTCGCATAAGCGATGATCGGTAAAGACGCGATGCGCTCGGCTTCGTCTCGCGCGAGATCGGGGCGCACACGAACCCACTTCGGCAGCCGGTCCGGGTTGAGCGGCGTCTGAGTGATCACCTTCATCACGTAAAAGGTCGTCGGACCCGCGATCTCGATCGTTTTCACGATCTGATCGCGAATCCCCTGGACGATCGACGCCATTGCCATCACCACGGACACCCCGATCACGACGCCGAGTATCGTGAGACCAGAGCGCAGCTTGCTCGCGCGAACCGAATCGAGGGACAGCGTGATCGTTTCGCGCAATTGAGCGACGAAACGAATCCGAGCGGCGCGACGCACGACCGCCCGTTCTTGCCTCGCGTCATGCGCCATCACTCGGCCCTCAGCGCGGCGACCGGATCGAGTCGTGCCGCTCGCGTCGCCGGATACACACCGAACAGCACGCCGACGCCGGCGCCTAACGCGAGTGCCATCAGGATCGACCACGTCGTGACCCGCGCCGGCAATGGGAACACGGCCGCGATGAGCGACGAGAACATCCATCCGCCGAGTGCGCCGGTCGCGCCACCGAGGGTCGCGAGCATCACCGATTCGGCGAGGAACTGGGCTTGAATGTCGCGTCGTGTCGCGCCGACCGATTTGCGCAGGCCGATCTCGTGCGTGCGCTCTCGCACCGACATCAGCATGATGTTCATGATCACGATGCCACCGACGAGAATGCCGATCCCGACGACCGCCGGCACGACACTGAACAACACACTCGTCAGACTCTTCCAGAAGCTGATCAGCGCGTCGGAGGTCTCGATGGAGAAGTTGTCGGCTTCGTTAGGCCGCAAATGGTGGGCAAGGCGCATGGCCTCCTGCGCGCGCGCCATGGCATCGTCCACCATGGTTGCGTCGGGCATCTTCACCGAGATCGTGGTCGTCTGACGCCGGCCGTAGATCGATTCGAAGGTGGAGAAGGGAAACATCACGAAGCCGTCGAACGACTGACCGAGAATCTTCCCCTTCCGCGCGACGACGCCGACGATCGTGAACAGGTCGCCGTGAATGCGAATCTGCTGGCCCACCGGATCCACCGTCTCGAACAGCTTCTCGGCCACCTCGGCGCCAACGACACAGACGAAGCGCCGTTCGCGCACGTCGATGTCGGTCAGTGGCTGACCCGAGGAGAAGCGATAATCCTTTACGAGTTGGTAATCCGGCGTGATCCCGAAGACGAGGACATCGCCGAGCGTGCGGTCGCCCCAGACGACGTCCGACTGCGGCGTCGGGTAGCCCGACGTCAGACTGATCGCGCTTGCCTCGGGGATCGCTTGTCGCACGACGGCGGCATCTTCCGGCGTGATCTTTGGCCGTCGCAACACGACGCGCCAATCGTCCTCGTTGAACAGCCCGACGCGCGCCGGCATACGGCGCACCTCGAAGGTATTCGTGCCGACGACATTATCGGCGATGCTTTCCTTGACGTACGCGTTCATCCCCTGAATGATCGCGACGACGGCGACGAGGAACGCGACGCTCACGATGATGCCGAGCAGCGTGAAAAACGAGCGAAGCTTATTCGCCCGCAGCTGCCGGAACGCAGTGAGAAGGACGTCGTCGAAGCGCATGGATCGGGCGCGAGATGCCGGACGCGGAGTGCAGGATGCGAGACGCGCTAAAAAAGCGCTATCTAAAGCTTACGCGTCCTGCGCGGAGATGCCACGCTATGCATCCCCGACCCCTTGGTCCCCGACCGCTGTCCCCGTGTCCCTATTCGTATCGCAGCGCTTCCACCGGATCGAGTCGGGCGGCGCGGAAGGCAGGCATGATGCCGCAAACCACGCCGGTGAGTGCGCTCATCAACAGCGCCAGCGCGACCGACGTCATGGGCGTCGACGCCGGGATCGACGGCCACGCCGTACGCACGCCCACTGTTGTCAGGACACCGAGTAGGAGCCCAACCGCCGCACCAACCGCAGTCAACGTCACCGCTTCCACGAGGAACTGCCAGAGGATCGTTCCACGCGTGGCACCGAGTGCTTTGCGAATGCCAATCTCGCGCGTGCGCTCGGTGACCGAGATCATCATGATCGCAACGACGCCTACTCCTCCAACCAGCAATCCGACCGTGGACAGCGAGAGGCCAACCAGGAAGAAGGTGCCGAACAAGCGGTTGTAGGTCTCGAGCAGCCGATCCTGCGTCACGATCGCGAAGTTATTGGGATCGCTCGGTCCGAGGCTGCGCTTTGCGCGCAGGAGTGCAGTGACATCGTCCGTTGCTTCGTCGACGGCGACGCCAGCGCGGGGTTTGACGATGAGATTGTTTCCACGCATCCAGAAATTGAGATGCCGTCGGGCGGTCTCCCAGGGCAGAATCGCTTTCGGTGAATCGCCGCCGCCCGCCGACGTCGGGGTGCCCATCGGGCTCGCCGTGTAGTGGTACAATCCAATCACGCGAAACGGAACGCCGTTGATCGTTAGGTCCTTGTCGATCGGATCGGAGTCACCGTAGAGCTGCTCGGCCATCTTGTCGTTGATGATGACGACCTGCGCTGCGTTCGCGTTCTCCGCATAGGTGAAGCTGCGTCCTGGATAGATGTCCCCACCATCAATGTCCGTCCAGTTTGGCGTATACGCTTCCATTCCGGCGTTGATCTCGCGGTCCTTGTACTTGAAGGTGCCCCCATTCGCGACGTGCGATGTCACCGCGAGAATGTTTGGGAGTCGCTCGATGGCGTTCGCCTCGTCGATGGTGATTGGCGGATTCCGTCGCTCAGGGCATGTTTCATCCGTGCCGTCGCACGCCTGGAATCCGCCGATATTGCGGCGATAGATGAAGAACGACGTCGGGCCGGCCGCTTCGACGTCACGCGCGAAGCTTTCGTTTATGCCGCGCACCACGGACGAGAGTGCGACGACAACGAACACGCCAACGGCGACGCCCATGATCGTGAGAAAGGCGCGAACCTTGTTCGCGCGCATCGACTCGATCGCGAGGCCGACGCCCTCGAACGCGAGCACGATCCGATTCATGATTCGCATCGCGTTACTCCTGTCGTAACGCTTCGATTGGGTCGAGAACCGAAGCGCGGTGTGCCGGGTACACGCCCGAGACGATGCCGACGACAAGCCCCAACAACGTCGCCGCAACGAGCGACCACGGCGCAACCGCCGCGGGCAGGAAGGGGAATTTCCAGGCGAGTCCCTTGGCGATCGATATCCCAAGCACGATGCCGATTACCGCTCCGAGCGTACTGAGCGTCGCTGCCTCGACGAGAAATTGGCCGAGGATGTCGCGTCGCCGTGCACCCAACGATTTGCGGATGCCGATCTCGCGGGTGCGTTCGGCGACCGCTACGAGCATGATGTTCATGATCACCATGCCGCCGACGATCAGCCCGATCATGGGAAGCGCCGTGCCGATCTTCGTCATCACACTGCGCGTCTTCTCGAACTGGATCAGCGCTGTCGCCGAGGTTTCCATCGCGAAGTTGTCACGTTCGGCCGGTCGCAAATGCCGGAATCCTCGCAGAAACTCCCGGACCTGCTCTATCGAGTCGTTCATAAGCAGCTCCGACGCCGACTGTACCATCAAGCCGTCGATGTCGCCCCGCGGGTTCGTTAGGCGATGCATGGCGGAGCTGAACGGCGCAATCACCATCTTGTCCAGCGAGATTCCGAAAAGGGAGCCCTGATGCTCGATGATACCGATGACTTGATACGGGATTCCGCCGATGCGAAGCTCGTGACCAACGGCGTTGAGCCCGGGGAAGAAGAATTTCGCCACCTCGTCGCCGATGACGACGACGGGTGCGCCGAGATCCACCTCTTGCTGCGAGAAGGTGCGTCCGTTGCTCAGATCGTACTTCTTGATGACGAAGTAATCACCCTCGACGGCGTGCGCATCGACCTGTCGCGGGCGAGCGAACGGGGACGTGGCCCAGAGATTCTCCTGGCTCTCGACCGCCCATCGCGTGCCGTTAGGCAGGACGGCGGTGATCGCGCGAACGTCTTTTTGATAGAACCGCGGCCGCCGCTGCCACTCGCGCCATTCTTCGCGCGTCGTATTGTTTCCGAACCACGGGAAGCGGCGGAGCGTGAAGGTATTGGCGCCAAGGATGCGGCCGATGAAGTCATTCTCGACGTAGCGGCTCATCCCTTCGACGATCGAGACGACGGCGATGAGAAACATCACACCGATCGTCACGCCGGCGAGCGTGAAGAAGCTTTTCAGCTTCTGCACGCGGATCTGCGCGAGTGCGAGGCGGACGGCTTCGAAGAGAGGCATGGAGGCCTACCTCGTGATCCCGAGCGAAGCGAGGGATCTGCTTTGAGACCAGGCGAAGGCAAAAGCAGATCCCTCGTCGCGTCGCTTCTCGGGATGACAGCGAAGATCATTCATATCGCAACGCCTCGACCGGATCCAACCGCGACGCGCGGAACGCGGGCAGCATCCCGAACAGGACGCCGGCGAGCGCGCTCGAAACCAGGGCGGCGACGATGGCCATGAGCGGTGTCGACGCGTCGATCGGCGTCATGCTGCGAATGAGCAGCGTTACGCCCCCACCGACGACGAGCCCGACGATCGCGCCGACCGTCGTCAAGGTCGATGCTTCGACGAGGAACTGCCAGAGAATCAACCGTCGCGTAGCGCCTAACGCTTTGCGCACGCCAATCTCGCGTGTGCGCTCGGTGACGGAGATCATCATGATGGCGACCACACCGACGCCACCCACGAGCAAGCCCACCGCCGACAGCACGATCATCACGAGGAAGAACACACCCACGATCTTGTTGTACAGCGCGAGCAGCTTTTCGGGCGTGTTCGTGAAGAAGTCGTTGGTCTGACCAGGTCGGAGATGCCGGCTCGCGCGCAGCGTCGCAATCGTCTCGTCCATCACGGCGTCGCGATCGACGCCGTCACGTGGCTTGACGGTGAGCTGCATCCAATAGAGGCTGACGTTGAGCCTGCGCTGTGCCGTCGTGATCGGAACAATCAGCCTCCCCTTGTCGCCACTGTCGAAAACATTGGGGATGGGATTGTAGACGCCGATGACCGTGAACAGCTCCCCGTTGAGGCGCACTTCCTTGCCGACCGCCTCTTCGCCGGCGAACAAACGCTCGACGACTTTGTCGTTGACCAGTACGACCGGCGATCCCGCCTCGTACTCGGATTCGGTGAAATCGCGACCAGACGTGATGTCGCCGCCAGCCACGTCGAACCAGTTCGTCGAGTAGCCGATCAACTGAACACCCGGCAGCTCTCGATCGGCATACTTCACACTCGCCGATGATTCGATATCCGCGCTGACCTGGTGAACCATCGGCAGCTGCGAGATCTCGCGGCCCTGATCGAGGGTCAACGGTTTGAAGCGAATCCAGGGACACGAGTCGCCGCCGCCGTCGCAGGCAGTGAACTCCGCCGGCCAGCGCGAGATGAAAAACGTCGTTGGGCCGGCCGCGGCCAGGCTGCGTGACACGCCGGAATTGATGCCGTGCACCGCCGCTGTCATCACCGTTACGACAAAGACGCCGACGGCGATGCCCAGGATCGTTAGGCCGGCACGCACCTTGTTCGTGCGAATCGCGTCGAATGCGATGAGCACGCCCTCGGTCAACTGATAGACGGTGTTGCCAGGCGAGCGTTTCATGAGCCGTTCCTCATTCGCTTCGCATCGCGAGAATCGGATCGAGTCGCGACGCTCGGCTGGCGGGGTAGGCACCCGCGATGATCCCGACGCCGCCACCGATGGCAACCGCGAGCACGATCGACCATGGTGCGACGGCCGCGGGCAAGGGCGACACCTTCGCGATGGCGGCCGCGAGTCCGATGCCGAGCGCAACGCCGATCAGGGCGCCGACGGAGCTCAGCGTCGCCGATTCCACGAGAAACTGCGCGAGGATGTCGCGCCGGCGCGCGCCTAACGACTTGCGGATGCCGATCTCGCGGGTGCGCTCCGCCACCGCCACCAGCATGATGTTCATGATGACGATCGCGCCGACCACGAGGCCGATCGCGGGCAACACCGTGCCGGCAAGAACCATGAACTTCCGGATCGTTCGCCACTGACTGAGCGCCGACTCCGAACTCTCGAGCACGAAGTCGTCAACCTCCGACGGCGAGAGACGATGCCGCTTCCGCATCAGTTCGCGCACAATCTCCTCGAGACCACTGAATCCCGCGGGATTTGGCGCCTGAACCAATACGCCGTAGAGATTGTTTCGCGCCCCCGTGATGTGCAGCATTTCAGAATGGAATGGCGCGATCACCTGTCGATCGAGCGCGAGCCCGAACACCGTACCCTGTTTCTCGAGCACGCCGATCACGGTGAACGGGAACCGGTGAATGCGAATCTCCCGACCGAGCGGGTCGAGGTTCGGGAAGTAGCGCTCAGCGATCTCCTGCCCGATGACGATGACCGGAGCGCCAAGAGCATCCTCCTGCTCATTGAACACGCGGCCTCGCGCAATTCCGAGATCCTTGATGAGGAAGTAGTCGGGACTCGCCGCCTCCGCCAGCACACGCGGTCCACCCTGAGCGTATGGTGAGCTCGCATCGGTGCGTGTCACGTTCTGCATTGCCCAGCGCGCTCCCGGCGGCAGCGCCTCGCGCACAGCGAGGGCGTCCTCGATATGGATCTTTGGTCGTCGCTGCCAAGCTTTCCACTCCGCGTCCGTGACGTCGTTCTGAATGTCAGGGAAGCTGCGGAGGTTGAAGGTGTTCACGCCGAGAAATTTCCCGGCGAAATCCTCCTCGACGTATCGGTTCATGCCCTGCACGATCGAGACGACAGCGATCAGGAACATCACGCTGATCGTGACGCCAATGAGCGTAAAGAAGCTCTTGAGCTTCTGCACGCGCAGCGTACCGAGGGCTAATCGAACGGCTTCGAACAGGGGCATGAATGGCAGAGGGTAGAGGGCGGTGAGTAGAGGGTGGGGAAGAGCATTCGAGTTTTCACCCTTTGCTCTCCGCCCTCCACCCTCTGCTCATAGTCCCACTCGGGCCGTGAACGCCTCGCGTCGATCATCGGACGAAACCAGGCCGTCGCGAAGCACGACAACGCGTCGGGCGTGCGCGGCGATGTCCGGTTCGTGCGTAACCATGATCACCGTCTGACCATGACTGGCGAGATCCTCGAACACCTTCATGATTTCTTCAGACGTCTGCGAATCGAGATTACCCGTCGGCTCGTCTGCGAGCAGGATCGAAGGATTGTTCACGAGCGCTCGTGCAATGGCGACGCGCTGACGCTGACCGCCGGAGAGCTCGTTCGGCTTGTGATCCATACGGTCCTCGAGCTGAACCTGCTCCAGCGCATGCTTCGCGCGCCGCTTGCGCTCGTCCGCCGCGACGCCCGCGTACACCAGTGGCAGCTCGACGTTATGCAAGGCCGTCGCGCGTGGCAGGAGATTGAACGTCTGGAAGACGAAGCCAATCTCCTTATTGCGAACGCGGGCCAGCTCGTCATCGCTCATGCGTGACACGAGCGTTCCATTGAGCCAATACTCGCCAGCGGTGGGCGTATCGAGGCAGCCGATGAGATTCATCAGTGTCGACTTGCCCGAGCCGGACGGGCCCATGATCGCGACGTACTCGTTTCGACCGATGGCAACGTCCACGCCGCGTAAGGCGCGCACGACTTCGCCGCCCATGTCGTAATCACGCTTGATGCCGCGCGTCACGATCACCCATCGCTTGTCTGGCGCCTGGCCCGCTGCCTCGACGACGACCCGCCGCTCGGCGGTCGTCCCCATCGGTGGCTCGACGATCTCCTGACTCACGCTTTACGCTCCCGGCTTCTTGACGTCAGGCTTCGTTTCCTTCACGAGCGTACCGTCCTTCAGCTCGCGAATTGCCTGATAGGTTCCGGCGACGATCTTGTCTCCTTCTTTCAGACCGCTCACCACCTCGAAGTGTTTCTCGCCGGTAATCCCTCTCTTTACGGCCCGGAAAGTCACTTTGTTGTCGCTGCCGACGACGAACACGCCCTCGACGTCCTTCTTGCCAACTTCCTTCTTCGGTTTCGGCCTACCCAATCCAACGGCCGTGTCGCCGGAGGTCAGGCTCGAGTCTTCGCGCACCGTGAGTGCGATGATCGGAATCGAGAGCACGTTCTTGCGTGAGTCGGTCACGATCTTCGCGGTTGCCGAGAAGTCGGGACGTGTTTCCGGTGGCACGTTGAGCAACTGAATCGTGACCTCGTAGTCCACGGCCTGATCGCCGGTCGACTGCGTCGCCGTCGCCGACTTCACCGAGCTGTTCGAGATCTTGGTGACACGGCCAATGAACGTCGTGTCCGGGAACGCGTCGATCTGCACGAGCGCGGAATCGCCGATCGTGATTCGTGCGACATCCGTCTCGTCTACCTTTACCTTCGTCTCGAGGACCGACATGTCGCTGATCGTGAGCAGTGTCGCCGCATCCTTGTTGAGCGTTCCCATAATCGCCGTCTCGCCACCCTCGACGTTGAGTCGAGTGACGCGGCCAGCCATCGGCGCGTAGATCGTCGTTTTTCCGAGCGCGCTGCGCACCTGCGCGAGCTCGGCCGTGTTCTGATCGACGAGATGGTTCTGCGACTCGAACACTGCCTGGTCGACGTCCACCGTCGTCCGGAGCTGTTCCATCTGCTCGTCCGAGATCAGTTGCGGATTGCTCTTCTTGATCTCGAGTGAGCGATCGTAGCTCTTTTGAGCCTGGATCAGATTCGCCTTGGCCTGGGCGGTCGAGGCCTTCGCCGCCGACAGCGCTGCCTCGGCGCGCTGCACGTTCGCCTGCGCCTCCTGCGGATCGATCTGCAGGAGGAATTCGCCCTTCGACACCATTTCTCCTTCCTTCACCGCAAGTCTGACGATCTTGCCGGTGATGTCGGAGCTCAGGTCGACCTTCGTATGCGCGGTGACGTTGCCACTCGCGGTGACCGACGCGATGAGGTCGCGCTTTTGCACCGGTTCGATGCGTACGTTCACAGCCTTCGTGCCGCTGCGCATCGCCGTCAGCACGATGATGCCGACCAACGCAAGCACAGCAATTCCGGCGACCGACAGCTTCGTATTCTTACTCATGTAGTGAGCCTCTGTTGCTCAGCGAAGGGGACGTCCGACCGCTTGCTCCAGCACGGCGAACGCCAAATGATAGCCGTAAATCGCGTTGATCCGATCGGTCTGCGCCTGCACGTACGTACCAACAGCCGTCGTCACATCGAGGAACGTGGTTGCGCCGACGCGATATCGTTCTTGCGCGTAGGTCAACTCCTCAGCCGCCTTCTGGGCGTTCACTTCCTGCATCTCCACTGTTCGCGCTGCCGTGACCAGATTGAGATAGCCCTGCGTGACGTCGGCGGTCATCTGCAGCTCGCGCGATTTCACATTCAGCCGCGCGTTGTCGCGATCGACCTGTGCCTGTTCGACGCGCTGCTCGCGATTGAAATTGTCAAAGATTGGAATAGACAGTTGTGCGGAGAACGAGAGCGGCGCACGCTGGAACTTGAACGGGAACTGATTGTTTTCGGAACGAATCTGCGCGGCCTGATCGGCTGTGAGCGTGAAGCGTCCGTTGTTGCAAGCAAGACTGGACATATTCAGCGCGGTGCGAATCGAATCCTGCGATAGACAGCCCGCCAAGCCTCGCTGATTGGCCAGCATGACTTGCTGGACGGGAAAATCAGAGTTCGTGTATTGGAATGAAGTGCCGCTCCAGCCGGTCGAAAGGCTCAACGTCGGCGTGTAATTCGATTGAGCAACGCGCACATTCCAACCAGCCGATCGCTCCCGCTCGCGAAGCGCTTGGACCGCGGGATTCGCGCGACGCGCGAGATCGAGTACGGAATCGAGAGCGAAGGTCGGTTTGGCGACGGCGAACGTCGTCGTGAGCTCGGCGCCGCCCTGTGGCGGCTGAATTCCGATTTGCTGAAAAAGAATGACCTTCGCGACCTCGGCCGCGTTATGCGCGGTGAGGGCGGCGACCTCCGCTTGACCCAGCGTGACTTCCGCGCGGCGCACGGCGAGAATGTTGTCCGCGCCGACGGCAACGCGCGCCTTAGCCAATTCGAGGTTCGCTCGCTGCACCTGCACGAGGGTGTCATTCAACGAAGCATTCGCGTCCGCGCGGAGAGCGGCGATGTACTGCTGCGTGACCGTCGAGCGGGTCGTCTCGGCTGCACCGGTGATGTCCGCGTCTGCGGCGATTCGGTTGGCCCTCGCCGCGCGAGGCTGCACAAGAGTGCCAGCGTTGATCCGGTAGTTGAGTCCGAGGAAATACTGCGATTGTAGCTGATCCGAACCGACGGCGAGCGACCCGCCCTGGACGAAAATCTGGCCCCCCTGCTGGTAGCCTGAGTAAAACGAAGCGTTCGAAGAGGGGAGCAACGCTCCGTACGCGGCCTTCACCTGCGCATCCGCGCTTTTTCGCTCATTGGCGATCTGCAGGTAGGCCGGATTGTTCTGTCTCGCGAGAGAAATCGCCTCGTCGAGTGTGAGCGTTGTCGGCGGGGACTTGGGGGCGGCCTGCGAAGGGCTGGACATTTGTCCGGCAAGCATCGCGGGCGTGATGGCGCCGAGCAGCGCCGTGAAGGCGACCGGCTTCAGCAAACGCATTGTCGATGGGTCCTATGGCTGGAAGTCTGCGGGCAGTACGGGGTGCGCGAAGGGCCGGTTTCAAGGATCGACCGGTTCCCGAAGCGACAGAATCGCCAAGCCGGGGGGGAGGCTTGGGACGTTAGGCGCGAGCCTCAAATCTAGCGAGGCGGCTCGTCTCTTTGGGCGACAATTCCGCGCTCCGGAATCGATACCTTGAGGATGCGTCCGGCGGAGTCGATCCAGAATTCGCGTCGCGCGAATCCCGCGGCGCTGAGTACGAAGTGCGTCGCAGCTATGGAGTTGCCGGCGATGTCCACCGGGCCGCCGCCACGCTCCTCGAGACTGGCGGTCGCCTGAAGGCCGGCGCGAGGAGCCAGAATAGACAGCGAGCCCGAGCGTCGCCTCAGCGTCACGAAATACAACTGGTGAAGAACGTCGTCGTCGAGAACGACGACGCCCCGAGGCACTACGTACTCGCGGGTCGACTCTCCGTCCCGCGTTCGAAGCATAGAGCTGAATCGTCCCGGCCGTCCTCGCGCCTGGAGTCTGACGCCATCCGGGCCCCCTTGAACCGAGACGTCGTAGCTCAGGGGCGCTCCGGTGGAATCGCAGGTCAGAGTCGGCACGATCCGTCGGTCTCCCATCGCGACCTGAGCCGTCGCACGGTAGGACTCATTGATTCCAGACACCTGAGAGTAGGTGATGCGAAAGGACTCTCGACCGATCGGCGCTCCGTTACGTGATATGAGAAAAGTCCCCTCGTCGAGCGTCCGGTTGAGTGCCTGGGCACTCACCACCGACGAGGGGATCACTGCGCTCACCATCAGCGCGGCTTGGGTCAAAGCCACCGGGCTGAATCTCATGCGGCTCATCTTACCCATGGGGCCGGTATCGGTTCCTCGACTCAAGAGTCGTCGAGCGGCGGGGCGACGAATACCCGCTCGCGAATGCGCTCTCTAATACGTTGATAGATGCGCTCTCCTTTCGCCGCCGTCGCAACTCGAGGACGCCCAATGGATCCAGGGCTTCCTTTTGGGACGCGTAACCAGCCGCGGCGGTATCGACGTAGCTCGTCACGTGACATCATATAATCCTGAGCGAGGTCGGCCGCCACCAATTCAGGTGCCAAAAACAGCAAAAGTGAGGTATCAACTTCATCCCCGTGCATCGGTTCCGACTGCGCCTCGAGCAGGTCGCTGAAGTCCACCTCGAAGATGTCCACGACCCGAACACGGGCGGTCGACGTGACGACCGTGGAAAGCGCCTCGAGATGGGGATCGTGTTCGTGGGCCGTCAGAAGGACAAATTCGCGAACTCCCGTTGCTTCCCAAGAGTCGATGAGATCGTTGAGCATTCGATGGAGCGTTTTGCGCCGCAGCGACGCATTCCCAGGAAAGCCCCGCTCCGTATCGACGTTGACGCCGTACTCCAGCGTCGGTGCGCGAAGCACGCCGAATTCGGCGGAGAGGTCGTCCGCCAAATACTCGACGATGATGGTGTCGCACCCTAGCGGCATGTGCGGTCCGTGCTGCTCGCACGTTCCGATTGGAACTACCAGCCTCGGATCATGGGCAAGAGCCTCCGCGACCTGGTCGGGACGAAGCTCCTTCAAGCGCCAGGGCTTGCGGGCTGGCCGCGCGTTAGGCGCGGGGAGTGGTTGAGTCATTCGCGATGAGCTGACGTTGAAAAACGCATCCGCGCCGCCTTCTCCCGGTTCGCGACGCCGACTGCTTACGCCCGGCGCTGGATGGGCAATTCTCGTCGGCGTTGCCGGTGTCGCGGCGAGTCGTTGGCTCGACGCGCCGACGGTACAGTATCTGGTCATCTGGGCCCTCGCTACGGTCGCGGCAGCGGTCGTCGGCCTTCGCCTGCGCGGGTCGCAGAGACGCTGGGCCATCGCCTGCGTTGGCGCGTTGAGCATCGGCGTACTCCTTGGGGCGCGCGCGCAGTACGAGCTGGCGCTGATTGCGACACACTGGAACGAGTGGCAAGACGCACGTGCGCGTGCTGGACTCGACGCGCTGCAGACGGCCCTCACCAGGACCGAGCGAGATCTCGCGGCGAGTGCAACGGAGGCACTCGGCGTGTCACCGGATCGCGAAGCGACGTTCTCACAATTGCAATCCCTCATACGCGGTCCAGACGAACGCGGTGTGGTCGTCTACCTTGGCGATAGCGCCTACGCGTGGGCTGGCCGATTGCGCGTGGCGCCAGATACACTGACGGCAACGAGCGGTGTCTCCGCCTCCGATTTCTATCTCACGCTGTATGCGACCGCGAGGCGAGGGGATGCGCGTGCAGTCTCCACGGTGCTGCTCTCGGCGGCGCCGCCTGCGGATCGCCTCTCGCATCCGCTCTCGCAGCGAATTGCGCACGCGGCCGAGCTGGACGACTTCACCTTCTCCGCGCCGGGTACGGTTACAGGTGCTGGTCCCGTGCTGCGGTTCCAATACGACGGTCGGGCGATTCTCGATGCGCGTGCGGCGCCGCTTCAGTCGGGGGAGGTGATCCAGAGGCTTCAAGAGTCATTACGCATCGACGTCGGACTGCTGCTGGGCGCCGCTCTCGCGTTCTTCATCATCGCCGCCTGGAGAGAAACCCGTCGCATTGTTCCCCGGCTCGCGACTCTGGGTGTTGTGCTCGCCTGCGTTGCGTTCGTTCCCCTCAACGAATACTCCAACTTCACTCGGCTCTTCGACCCGACCGTCTATTTCACGTCGCTCGCGGGCCCGCTGACGGCGAGTGCGGGTGCGCTGGGCCTAACGAGCGCCATCGTCCTCCTGGCGCTCCTGACGCTGCTGCGGCGCGGCCGCCGTGCGACGCGCGTCGCGGCGGCGGCGATTGTGGTGGTGGCAGCAGGTCTCGGACCGTTCTTGCTTCGCGACCTGGCGCGCGGGATTCGGCCGCCGGCGTATGGCGTGAGCTCTCCGCTTTGGCTCATCTGGTAGGTTCCGCTCTTTCTCGCCGCGGTCTCGGTGCTGCTCGCCGGCGCGGGCGCCGGCGGTGTACTCCTGGGACGCTCGCGGGGCCTCCCTTCGTGGGCAGGCTCGGCGATCGCGGCCGTTGGCGCGATCCTGGCGCCGATTGTGTGGCAGGCGCCAGGGCAGTGGCCATGGTGGTACACGTTCCTCTGGATCGCCGCGATCGTCGCTCTCGCGTTAGGCAGACAAACGCGATTCGTGGCGCTGAATGCGGCCATCGTCGCCGCGCTCGGCGCTTCGACCCTTGTGTGGGGCCGAACGGCGCGTGGCCGAGTTGAGCTTGCGGAGCGCGATCTGGCGGGCCTGAGCGATCCAGACCCACAGGGCACGGCGCGCTCTCTCCTCGACCGCTTTGCTGCGTCACTCGAGAACGAGCCACTTCCCACGACTCGTCCGTCACTGCTGCAACATTATGTCAGCTCGGCGCTCGGTGCCGCCGACTATCCCACCGCGCTGTTCGCTATTTCGGCGAGTGGAGTGCCGATTACGTCGCTCAGCACGGCACGTTTCGGTGTGCCGCTGGATGCCGTTAGGCGCACCGTTTCCGAGGCGACACGCACGCGGCGCGCCGTGCTCAGTAGCGTCTCCGCCGATCCCGCCACGCTGCTAGTCCTTGCGGTCCCCGCAACGAATGCGGCCGACAGCAGCGGCGCCGCGACCGTGGTCGTGCTGGCACCGCGCACCCGGCTCATTCACGCCGATCCATTCAATCCACTCTTCGGACTCGAGGCCGAGCCGGAAGGCGTCCCTCCGTACACGCTGCAGATTACACCAATCGACGCCGCGCGAACGGGGCCGTTGCAGGAGGGGCGCGTGACGTGGAAACGGCGAGAGAGCGCATTGCACGGCGACTGGCTCGCGCGCACCGGAAGCGGTCTCGCGCGCGCGCACGTCGAGGTCGAGCTACGCGAACCGCTGGCGCTCGTCGAACGAGGCACGCTCATCGTACTCCTCGATCTCGCGATCGTGGGCCTGCTCTGGATGCTCAGCGTCGTTGCGGACGGTGGCTTTGGCCGCTGGCTTCGAGCGCGGCGCCGCACCTGGGCGCGGAGCTATCGGCTCCGCCTAACGATTGCCTTGTTCGCCTTCTTCGTGATCCCCGCGCTCGCGTTCGCCGGTTGGTCATATCAACGGCTGTCGAGCGAAGCCGTCGGCGCTCGTGACGTTCTCGTTCGCGAGACGCTGCGCGCCGTCCAGCCGATCGCATCCGACACGGCATGGCTGCCAGACGAGAGCGTGCGACTCAACACGCCGCTCCTGGCGTTCCTTGGCGGCGAGCTTCGTGACGCCAGCGATCCGCTCCTGAGCTCGCTCGCGCCCATTGGACGCTTCCTGCGCGACGATGTCGAACGGCTGCTGGTCATTGGCGACGAGGAGTCCGTCAGTCGCAACATATCGATCGGGACGACGCTTTCACTCTTTGGCTTTCGATCGATCGACCGGCAGGGTCTCGCGGATCTCGTCGTCTCGGCACCAGCGGGTCCAGAGGAGTTGACGCTTGGACTCGGGCGCGACGACTTGAGCATTTTCGTACTCTTTGCGACCGCCGTCGGCGCCGTCGCGGCACTGTGGTTGAGTGGCATTGCCGCACGACAGCTCGAGAGCCCCATTGGCAGCTTGCGGCGAGCCGCGCTCTCGCTTGCCGCCGGTGACCGCTTACCACCGCTCGACGCCGAACCGACGGTTGAATTTCGACCGGTATTTGCCGCCTTCCGTCGCATGGCGGCGGATCTCAACACGAGCCGCTCGGCGCTCGAAGAAGCGCAGCGTCGTATCGCCGCGATTCTACGCAATGTCGCGAGTGGCGTGATCGCAGTCGATTCGACCGGTCACGTGCTGCTTGCCAATCCGCGGGCGGATGTCATGCTCGACGCATCGTTACCGCCCGGCACGCAGCTCTCCGACGTCGCTCCACCGAAGCTCGTGGATGCCGTGAGGCGCGTCTTCAGCGGCGCGCCCGAGGAAGTGGCGTTCGAGTTACCGATGCGGGGTGGCGAACAAGAGCTGCGCGTTCGTCTCACGCCGCT
>DATEGN010000230.1:0-4297 GCA_035280125.1 Gemmatimonadaceae bacterium
CGGCCTGATCGTCGATAGCCGAAATGCCATGGCGAAGACGGTCAAAACCAAGGCGCGCGTTGTGTCGCTGGCGAATGCACGCGGAACGGGGGCAGCGGCGGTCGCGGATACCTGAGCCGATTCGGCGGCGCGAGACCTGCAGAAGAGCAGTCGATGACGGGCGGAGGCGCAAATTCTGTAAGCGCCTTCGCCCGGCTCTATTCGCGCCGTCTTCGACGCTCCCATGACACCGCCACCCGCTCGTGCCGATCTGACACTCGACACCGCGTCGCAGCACTCGTTGCTGCGACTCGCACTGTGCAGATCGGGCATGGAGCAAGGGGTGGATTGGAGCACGCTCCTCGCGCGAGCAGAGCACGAGCGGCTCGTCGCCGTATGTTGGCTGCATGGTGCAGACACCATTCGGCGTGGTGCCCCAGCTGCGGTAAGGAATGCGTGGCAGAAGCGCGCCATTGCCACTGGCCTGGTTGCCAACAAACAGCTCGAGATCCTCGCCGAGACCATCGCGGGCTTGCAGAGCGAGGGTGCTTCGCCGGTGGTGCTCAAGGGCTTTCCTCTCGCGCAACGAGTTTACGCGGATCACGCCGTCCGTCCGGTCCTCGATTCCGATCTCTACATTCCAGAAGCGCAACGCACAGGCGCCGCAAGCGCTCTCGCCTCGCTGGGATGGCGCTGCACAAGTGGATGCGCTCCGGAAGAGGAGCGATTCGAGCGAGTTGTCGGTCCAGACACGTTCGTGCTCGAGGTGCATTCATCGGCACTCGACGATCCGCTGCTCGATCACGTTCAGTTCCCGGTGGAGCAGGAGCTGGTAAGTGTCGGCGGCTACGATCTTCCAGCGCATAGTGGACGATACGTCCCCGGGTTTCTCGCGACGCATTTAGCGAAGCATCACGATAAGCCGCTCCTCTGGGCGGTGGATTTCTTTGTCCTGTGGGGATCGCTTTCCGAGTCGGAACGAGACAAGGCGATCTCCGCGGCGCGCGACGTTGGCCTTGGGCGACATCTCGCTTGGGCAATCGGTCTCACGAAACACATTGCTGCTTGTGAGCTGAACGCCGCCGATGCCAGACCAGCGATGCAACGACTCGCGCGCGCTCTCGTGGCGACTGGAGATACACGGCGACTCATTCGACTGGTCTCACTTTCGGAGTCGCCGGGCGCCGCGGTGCAGGTTCTCGCGGGGCGGGTCTGGCCACTCGCGCGACGTCAGGGGTGGCGCCACGCGCCGAAATACTTCGTGCGCCGCGCCGCCGCGTGGCTCTATCGACACACCGTGTTCGACAGGCCGTCGGTCTTGCCCGCTTCTCACCGCGACGGAGGGGAAGGGGATGAGGCGATCGCCCTCACGGCCGAAGACTGCGCGCTGCGGCTCACCGCGGCGCTGCAATCTCAGCCGGCTGCTTGGGTCTCGCCGGCCGACGGCAGCATGGAACCAGCCATACCGCGATACGGAACCGCGCGAGTTGTCCGGCTGAACGGTCATGGCATTGGCCGCGGCGATGTCGTCGTCACGTCCGATACGAACGGTCGCTGCACCTTGAGTCGCGTCACCTCGTTAGGCCCGGATACCGTGCGGCTCAGACCCGACGCGCGGCACAGTGGAGAGGAGGTGACTTCGTACACGGCCATCGTGGGTCGGTGCGATCTTGTTGCTGTCGGCGGGGCACGCACACCGATCGAGCAGCGGCCACATGGAACGATGTCGATGCTCCGCGCCATTCTCGGTAGAGCGAGGTTAGTGAGCGCACCGCCGAGCCGACTAATGTACGTCTATGATTTCGAGTCGAAATCACCGAGCGAGCCCGACACATCAGTGCGCTTCGAGGAGCTCACGTGTGACGAGATACGGGAGCGGGCGGCAAGCCTAACTGCTGGCGGGGAAGCCGTGACCGGGCCTAACGGCTCCAATTGGGGCTGCGTCATCGGCACGCTGTCGGGGCGCCAGGTCTACCATGTATGGTATGTGCGTGGCGACGGCACTCGTTTGCATGACCTGCCAGCCGATTGGGCGCCGCGCGGTGCCGTGTTGTTCCTGCATGGCGGCTACACCGAGCCCGAGTTTCGTGCACGCGGAATTCATACTGCCGCCTTACGATGGCTGCTTGCTCGCGAGCGCGGCTCCGGTACGGCTCACGCGATTGGCGTCGTGAACGCCGACAACGAGCCAGCCCTGCACGCCGTGGAATCCGTTGGGTTTCGCGTCATCGGCCGAGTGACATGACGGAGCCTGTGACGTCGCAGCCGCCGGCTCCGATCTTCGACAAGCGTTCGGTGCAGCTCTCGGCGCCTGACGCAGCGCGCCTCATTCGGGACGCCGTTGCCGCGGGCGGAGAGATGTGGATCAGTGGCTCGGGTGGCAGTATGCACCCCACCATTCGTCACGCGGATCCTGTACTTGTCGCTCCGTTCACGCGCCACCTGCGCCGAGGCCAAGTCGTCCTGGTACCACTGGGTTCGCGCCTGATGCTGCACCGAGTCGTCGATGTTCAGGGCGACATCGTGCTCACGCGAGGCGATGCCCGGCAACGGAACGATACACCGATCGGAAAGCAGCAATTGGTCGCCCGTGCGTTGGCGGTGCGGCAAGAAAGCATGGTGACGGCGCTGGTACTGACACTGCGGTTCGGGCTCGCTCCGCTGGTGCGCTTCGTGCTCAATGGAACGTACCGTCGCGTCCGGCGACTACAGGCGGCGCTGAGACGCGAGCATTGAGAACCTAACGAGCATCAGGATGACGATATTGCCGCGGGGCGTGGGCTTCGCGACGCAGAAGGCCGGGTACCAGAGCGAAGTCTCTCTTCGCTTTGGTCGGCTCGTCATCGCTTTTCGCGGCGCGGAGCGTTCCCAGCGCTTCTCGATCGAGGAGACGCACATCCCGTTCGTTGTCCCATCGAACACGCCTGCGCATCTCGATCTCACATGTCGCGTTGCCGCCATTCGGCCGCCGCACGGAACGAGCGCATTCTCGGCGGGCCGGTCGTGGGACTTGTGGCGCCAGGTGGATGGTACAGAGGACATCGTCTTTCGCGGGGGTGCCGAGTTCAGCACGGACGTCTGGCACCTGCGACTTGATTCGACATTTCGAACCGGCTCCTTGTCCGAAGCACCCGTGATGGCCGACGGGTTCATCCGTGCTGATGGCTATCCGCTTCTCGAGTACATCGTCGCACGCCAGCTGGCTCGTCATCATGGCGCATTGATCCACGCGAGCACGGCCATAGTCGACGGTGGCGCCTACGTCTTCGTTGGCCACTCCGGGGCAGGGAAATCGACGATCGCCGCCATCGCGGAAGGTTTGGGCGCGAAGATCCCGACGGACGATCGAACGATACTGACCGCGGGCGACGTGGCGCCGATGGCGTGGGGGACGCCATGGCATGGCAGTCTGGTGCGGAAGTCGCCGGAAGGGGCGCCGCTGCGTTGTCTCTATCTGTTACAGCAAGCGGACGAGAACCGATGTGAGCCGCTCGCTCGCGCGCACGCGGTGAAGGAACTGTTCGTCCGGTTGATCCAGCCGCGACTGCACGGCGCCGAGGTACAACAAACGCTACATGTGCTCGAATCGATCGTGGAACAGGTCCCGGTCGCGCTTCTGCATTTCCGTCCGACAGAAGCCGCATTCGCGACAGCGCTTAGCCATGCCGGCTCATCGTGACGCTTCCTTCAAGAATGGCGGCGCTTGGCGCCGATTTTGCGAGGTTATACCGCCGATGATCTCGGGCTCTGTTGACAACACCGTCGAATACCGACGTCGCGATAACTATGTCTACCGGTTGACGGTAGGCGAGCACCTCCTTGTCGCTCTCCATGCCCGAAGTGATGAACCACTGTACGTACTGACGCTCACCGGAGCCCAGCTGTGGGAACGGCTCGGCCAGTGGTCGACGCTCGATCAACTGACGGACACGCTCGTCACCGAATACGAGGTGACGACGGACGCGGCGCGTCAGGATGTTCGTGAGTTCCTCGATCAGCTGACGCTACTCGAGGCGCTCGACACGCGCGGAGCGGTCCCATGACGGCGATTCCGAAAATCTCGGCTGCCGTCATGCGAGGGCGCATGATCGAACGCGCGCGTCGCGAGCGCGTTCCGCTGCAAGCGGACATCGAGATCATCGCGACGTGCAACTTCAAATGCGTGCATTGCTACATCGCACCCTGCGCGGAGCGCGAAGACGTGATGTCACTCGCGCAGGCGGAGACCATCTTCGACAAGCTGCAAGCGGCCGGGACGCAGATGGTGCTGCTGACCGGCGGCGAGGTCTTCACACACAAGCAGTTCAAGGAGATCTAT
>DATEGN010000231.1:0-4340 GCA_035280125.1 Gemmatimonadaceae bacterium
ATTCTCTACGGCGAAGACCGCTTCACACCGGCGAAGAAAGTCGCGCTCGCGCTCACCCATCTCATTCGCACTCAGTTCCCCGGCGACTCACTGAAGGTCATTCTCTTCCACGACTCGGCGGAAGAGATCCCACTGGGTGCGCTGGCGACTGCTCAGGTGGGGCCGTATCACACGAATACATCGGAAGGACTGAAGCTCGCGCGCAGGCTGCTGCTGGCGCAGAAGAAAGACATGCGTCAGATCATCATGATCACGGACGGCAAGCCAAGCGCCTTGACGATGCCAAATGGCCAGATTTACA
The DNA here is from genome assembly GCA_035280125.1 of Gemmatimonadaceae bacterium. GTDB lineage: Bacteria > Gemmatimonadota > Gemmatimonadetes > Gemmatimonadales > Gemmatimonadaceae > AG2. The sequence continues at coordinate 302 of DATEGN010000231.1, forward strand.
AGAATTCGTTCGGACTCGACGCGACTGTGATTGCACAGACATTGCGAGAAGTCGCGAACTGTCGACGGAGCGGGATCATGATCAACACGTTCATGCTCGCTCGCGACCGCTCGCTGGTCGAATTCGTGAAGCGCGTGTCGGAGATCAGCCGCGGCAAGGCCTACTTCACGACGACGATGACGCTCGGGCAGTTCATCTTGATGGACTTCCTCAAGAGGAAGACGCGGAAAGTGAGTTAGTTGGTTACATCTCTCGATTCAGAATCCTGCGTAACACCGCTGAATCGAGGTTCCCGCCGCAGAACGCTATGGCGACGCGTTTGCCCGTTAGGCGATCACGCAGTTTCATTGCCGCCATCACGCCCATGGCGCCAGCCCCTTCCACGACATTGTGCGTCGCGGAGAGAATCATGCGCACGCCCTCGGCGATCTCCGCTTCGGTGAGCGTGACGAATCCGGCCAATCCCTCGAGTAAGGCGGGGAAGGTCAACTCATACGTCGATCGCGTTGCGACACCCTCGGCGAACGTCTTGGCAGAATCGGTCCTGCGCGGCACGCGCGAGTGCCACGAGTCATGGATCGCCGGAGCCCCGGCTGCCTGCACACCATAGACCTCGAGAGCCGGCGCGAGGCGCTTCGCAACCGTGAGGGCGCCAACGGCTTGCGATCCGCCGCCCACCGCGAGCACGAGCGCATCGATACCGTCATCGCCCGCTTGGTCGAGGATCTCGAGTGTCATCGTCCCCGCACCGGCGATGACCCGCGGGTCGTTTGTCGAGTGCGCGAGCACACGTCTTTCGTCGCGAGCGATACGCTCCATCGCGCGCACCGACTCGTCATAGTCGCGTCCTTCCTCGACGAGAGTCGCGCCCCAGCCTCGCATCGCGGCATTCTTCTCCGGGTTGTTGCCACGCGGGACACAGATCGTTGCGCTGGTGCCGACCAGCCGCGCGCCATACGCGATGCCCTGGCCGTGATTTCCCGTCGATGCGGCGACGACACCGCGCGCGCGCTCGGAGGCGGACAGCGACGTCACGAACGAGACGCCGTTGCGGACCTTGAAGGATCCCGTCGGCTGATGGTTCTCGTGCTTCACGAAAAGCGTCAGTCCTGTTGCGGCATCCAGCAGCGGATATCGTCGAAGGGGTGTTGGTGTCAAATACGGCGCGAGGCGCTCACGCGCGCGCTCGACATCCTCGAAGAGGATGGGCCAGGAGGTGGGCGTGGTTACGGTCATCTGACGTGGGCTAGGGGCGTTAGGGGCCAGGAATGGCAACGCTCGAGGGGGCCACGACGGAGGTTCCGTGCTCGATGCTCTCTGGCGGCGACGTCGAGACGAGCACGGCCGTCACCGCAAGCACGATCACGGCGAACGTCAGCTCCGTTCCAGCCGTTCTCGTTATGCGTCGCGCCGAGCCGTCGTCTCCAAGCGATGGAAGCATGCGGCGCCAGTTGATTGCACCCATCAACACAACGATTGCCACGAACGCCAGCTTGATCAGCAACACGCGCCCATAGCTGGTGGTCCAGAGCGCATCGATCGCGGGGAGCCGCAACCACGCCGCGCACAAACCGGTCACAATCACGATCGCCGCGCACGTCAGTGCTACTGGATGAAACGCGCGCACCAGTCCCGCGACGAGCGGACCGGATGCTATCGCGCTCCGCGCTCGCGATCCGCGCGCTATGGGTAGCGCCGCGAACAGGAGCGCCATCAAGCCGCCGATCCACGCGCAGGCGGCGCAGACGTGGAGCATATCCGCCAGGAGAGCGAGACCCACCGGTTGCGTGGCCCTCGCGTGGCCGGTGAGCGCCGGCGCCATGACGATGGCAAGAGCGCCTAACGCCGCAATCGCCCATCCGGCATTGGTACGCGAGCGTTTCGCGATAATGAAGCCGAAACCCGCGACGAGAATCCCCGCGATTCCCAGCAACCACCCCAAGCCCCAGCTCGTACCGAGCAGAATCGTGGCAAGCGCTGAGCGATCGAGCGGGCGATCCGGACCAAGCACCGTACTCGCTTCCTCGTACAACCGCGACAACGACGAAACCAGCAGGAGCACGAGTGCGCCCTGCGCCAACCGGCGCACCGAGTCCGCGATCTCGCTCCGCGTGTCCGGAGAAAGCGCGCCGGCCAACGCACGTTGCCCGAGGCGCAGCACGACAAATCGAAAGACAATCGCGCCGACAACGGCCAGCATCGCGATGAACTCCACCCAACGTGTCGCCGCACTGACGTTGAGCGGCGCCGGTTCGGCAGCTGTGCTGTCGCCATGAACGAGAGTATGTGCGCCTGCTCCGCGATTCGTCGTGTCCGTTGCCGCCGCGACCGGCTTGGTAGCGCTGGCGACGACAAAGGTGAAGCTTCCGGTCGTCGCATGTCCGTCTGCCGCCGCTGTTCTCCAGATCACGGTGTACGTGCCAGCCGCGAGCGATGTCGGAATCGGCACCCACACGCCAAGTGCGTCATCGCTGATCCGACCCAGCGCACCAAGTGGAACGTCAGTGCTGTCGGCGGCGCGGAGCTTGATTCGAGTGAAGGGAAGCTCCGGTCGCTCGGTGAACCACAGGCGGATCGCAGTCGGTGACGACTCGAGGCGAGCGTTCGCCGTCGGGTCGCTGCGCCGCAAGTGCGCATGCGCGAGAAGCGTTACGGGAAGGACGAGCATCGCGAGAATCGCAATGACGCCGCCGCGCCCGAGAAGCCGGCGCGTTCTCAGGCCATTCCAGTGAGCAAGTCTGTTAAGTTGCATCCGTCGCGATGACAGGTGACGCGGGCGTGCTCAGAGAGCAATATCAGCAAGCTAGCCACTGTTCCCGGCGAACGCCGATGCGCGTTCGCTCACTGCCGACAACCGCGCTATGATGTGGTGGTACGTGGCGCTGGGCAGCGCCGTTGGCGGCGTGGCGCGGTTCGGACTCGCCGCCGCTATCCAGCAGCGCGTCGGGCCTAACTTCCCCGTGGGAACGCTCATCGTGAACATTTCGGGATCGTTCCTTCTCGGTCTGTTCTTTCGCTCTGCGCTCGGCACGGGCGCGATCTCTGCCGAAGTCCGCACACTCCTCACGACGGGGTTTTGCGGCGGCTACACGACGTTCTCCACATTCAGCTACGAAGCGATGACGCTGCTGGAAGAAGGCCGGTCGGCGCGCGCCACGACCTATGTCGTGCTCAGCGTGGTGCTGTCCCTCGCCGCCACCTGGCTGGGCATTGCGGCCGCGCGCGCGCTCATTGCCGCGCGAACTCAGGGTTGATCAGGAGACGTGATGCACGGCTTCACTGGTGAGCGCGTCCTGATGCGCATCCATATCGGTGAACGGGACAAGTTCAACGGCAACCCGCTGTACAGCGAGATCGTACAGCTGTTGCGAAAGAAGCATTATGCCGGTGCTACGGTGTATCGCGCGATCATGGGTTTCGGCGCGAACAGCCACATTCGCACCGATCGCTTTCTCGAGTTATCCGTCGACCTGCCGATCGTGGTTGAATGCGTCGAGACCGAAGAGCGGATCCAGGCAATCCTCCCGGAGCTCGACGAGATGATCGGAGGCGGTTTGATCACGCTCGAACGTGCGCGCGTGATCATGTATCGCGCGGATGATCAGCCAGCGACATGACGAAGGAGGAGGAGCGTCGGCGCCGCCGCGATTTCAGTCGCCGATTGCGCGCATGGTATCGACGCAACGGCCGCGATCTTCCCTGGCGTAAGACGCGTGATCCGTATCGGGTGCTCGTCTCCGAGTTGATGTTGCAGCAGACGCAGGTGTCGCGCGTCCTTGGTTACTACGACCGCTTCCTCGATCGCTTCCCTACCCTCGTCGATCTCGCGCGGGCGCGGCCCCGTCAGGTACGTGAAGCGTGGGAAGGCCTCGGCTACTACGCGCGCGCCCGCAATCTGCATCGGTTGGCGCGCGAGGTCACCCGCGTGGGCAGCGTGCATAACGAGCAGCTGCCAGACGACCCCAGTCGGCTGCGCGAGCTACCGGGTATCGGCGAGTATACCGCCGGCGCCGTCGCATCCTTTGCCTACGAACGGCGC
>DATEGN010000232.1:0-2991 GCA_035280125.1 Gemmatimonadaceae bacterium
TCCCGGTAACATTATTTGCCAGTAGTAGTTATGGTGTAGAGCGTTCGTGTTCATGATCGCGATCGGGAGCGCCAGCGCGGCACCCACGGCAAGACCGAAAAGAATTCCAGCCGGCAGCGAGCTCACCTTCTTCGCGAACCAGCCGATTAAGACCCCTGCGATCAAACCCTTGAAGGTCGATCCGACAACGATACCGACGATTTGAGACGACACCTCCGGCGATGAAACGAGCGCCGACAATCCGTCGAAGATTCCGAGAATGCCGCCGAGCGCGAGACCGAAGACAGGTTTGTTCATGATCGCTCCGATTGAGGTTACCGTCCTCTACAGCGATCCGGCGGCCGTTCTTTAGGCCCGGGCGAATACCTGAAGCGCGATTCGAACTACGAGATAGGCGAGCACGAGCAGGATGGCCGTTCGGTGTCGCGTGCCAACGCGCTGGAGCTGCTCGATCAGACCTTCGCGGTGGGCTGAGATCGGGAGCGCATCCAGGGAATTCGCAACGTCGGCAGCCAACGCAGGGACGGACTGATATCGTGCCGCGGGATCAATCGCTCGTGCTCGGTCACAGATGGCGCGAAGTGCCGCTGGCACGTGCCGCCAAAAGGGTGGCTCATCGCTGCCTGGGTGCGACTGCGTCAAAGCGAAAAACAGAACGCCGCCAAGCCCAAAGACATCGGTCCGCGCGTCAGCTTCACCATCCAGCTGCTCAGGCGCCATGTAGCCGGGAGTACCTGCGGCCGTGCTCGTGACGCTCGAACCGACGTCCGCAGGCTGGTGAGACGTCGCGATTCCCCAGTCGACTACCAAGACTTCGCCGAAGGCACCAAGCATGATGTTCTGCGGCTTGAGATCGCGATGGATGACTCCCGCTGCATGCGCAAAAGCGACGGCATCGCAGACCTGCAGGAATGCCCGAAGGAGCTCCGCTCGAGCGCGCTGCCCCCGCGCGAACTCGTCGAAGCGCTTACCGCGGACACATTTCATTACATAGAACAGCCGTCCATCTGGCAGCGCGCCGACGTCGTGCACGGGCACTATCCCAGGATGCTCGAGCGAGGCGAGAATCCGAGCCTCGCGCAGGATCCGCTCGCGGTCTTCTGCGCTTGGCGCCGGCGTGCGCAGAACTTTCAGCGCGACGTCGCGGTCGAGCTCGCGGTCGTGCGCGAGGTAGACCGTTCCCATTCCTCCTTCGCCAAGCGTCTCGATGATCTCATAACGAGTGGCGAGGTCGGCCGGAGACGCGACGATGGCTCGAAGGTGGAGGACCGCCGAGTCCGAAAGTTGGGCGTTGCTCATGCGGATGACGTGAGAAGCGCGCGGGCTTCTTCGCGGAATTCTTCATCGCTCCCGGAGAGATCTCGGAGTGTCTCGAGGACGATTGCGCGAAAATCGCGGCGCGTTGCCGCGAGCCAATTCGTGACCTGCGTCGCCGGGATCCCGAGTTCCGTGGCGAGGCTGGAGTACGTCGGCCGCTTGTCGGCTGACGAAGCCAAATCGTAGCGCTCGAAGAGAGCGAGGTGTATGGCCTTACCCTCGGCCTCGTAGCGTTCGCGCAATAGGGCAATCGCGTTCACGAGGACACTGCGGACCCACTCGCGATGAAACACCGCGTCCGGGTCGTCGCGGGGATCTTCCTCAGCCGTTAGGCGCGTCTCGAGATCGGCCATTTCGATCGGAACGAACGACGCTCGGCCGCCGCGCTTGACGCGGTGCTCCGCCTGGAGCGAGTTGATCACATATGAATCGACGCAGCGGCGCACAAAGGTGCGAAAACGGGCGCGCTGCGGGTCATAGCGAGCGAACAGGTCCCGGCGGAGAGCATCGACGAAGAAACCCTGCGTCAAATCCTCCGCGTCAGGCGGTTCCTGATGGTGATTCAGGCGCACATACGCATAAATGGGCATCCAGTACACGGCCGCGAGCGCGTCCTGAGCGCGTGCTCGCGTATCGGCGTCGCTGCTGCGCACTCGCCGCACGAGGGAGATGTGCGTCGCGGGAAATGAGGAGGACACACGACGAGAGTACGACTTCGCGATAGGCGAAGTCAACGGAAAATGCTGGCCCAGCCTGTGCCCTGCATCGACTCCAATGGAGCATTCGATACAATCTTCGTCGTCTTCGGAACCGTCGGCCCCCGAGACCGCCGCTGAGGAGCTTCGCGCTGGGGAGGCGGCGCGCAGCGATCGTCGGGAGGCGCCGCGGCCCTATCGGCCGCGAAAGAAGACGAGACGCGAGCGACTGATCTCGAGGGTGCGCGAGCTCGGTCCGGGGCTCATCACCGGCGCGGCCGACGACGATCCGTCAGGCATCGCGACGTACTCGCAAGCCGGAGCCGCCTTCGGCTACGGACTTCTGTGGACGGCCCTCATCAGCTTGCCACTCATGTCGGCCATCCAGCTGATGTGCGCACGTATCGGCATCGTCGCGCGGAGCGGCCTGGCCGCGGTTTTACGTGAGCATTATCCGCGCTGGCTGCTCTGGCTCGCATGCCTGCTGCTGATCGTCGGCAATACAATCAACATTGCCGCGGACCTCGCGGGCATGGCTGCCGGCGCGAAGCTCCTTACCGGCATTCCTGCCATCGTGTTCGTTCCCGCATTCACGGCATTGATTCTGGCGCTGCTCGTTTTTGCGTCGTACGAGAACATGACGCGTGTGCTGAAGTGGCTCACGCTTGCGCTGTTCAGCTACGTGTTCGCGGCGATGTTGTCGGGCGCCGACTGGATCGCCGTCGTGCGCGGCACCTTGGTGCCGCGGATCGAGCTGTCGCGTGAGTATCTACTCATGTTCGTGGCGATTATGGGAACGACGATCTCGCCGTATCTCTTCTTCTGGCAGGCGGCACAGAATGCAGAGCAGGATGCGCTCATCATGCGGCGCATCGTCGGGAGGCCGCGGCGCGCCGTTCAGCGCGAGCTACGCGCCGCCGCGCGCGACGTGAACGCCGGTATGGTGTTCTCGAACCTGATCATGTATTTCATCATTCTC
>DATEGN010000233.1:0-5203 GCA_035280125.1 Gemmatimonadaceae bacterium
CGTATAGAGACGCCGACGCGCGAAACGTCGCGCGAGAGCGAGATAGTCCGACGTTGACGCGGCCGCCGCCCGCCACAAGCCGCGGCCCGTCACGATCGAAAAAGTCCAGACGATCAGGAGTACGACACCGAAATCGGCTGATACCAAGATGCTAAATGGCCCGGGATCGCGAGCCAGCGCCCACGCCACGAAGGCCAGGGCCGCCACGGTGACCGCGATGTCGAGCATCAGCAACCGACGGATTCGACGCGAATGAAGGTCGACGTAGTCGCGAAGACTCCTCGAGGGATCTTCGCTCCGCGGTGCCATCTCCTGCCACTGACGAGCGAGCGTCGTCCAGAGCTCGGCGTCCTCGTGATTCGTCATATGCGTTCTCTCTGAAGCAGACTCGCGAGCGTCGAACGCGCCCGCGTCAACCGTACGGCAACCGTGGCTTGCGTCGTGCCGAGGACGTCGGCGATCTCGGCGTGGGAAAGTCCCTCGAGGCTGAGCACTACCGTTTGACGCAGGGCCGGTGTCAATGCACGCACTGCGTCCATCAGCGTGGCCGTGCGCTCGGTGCGTTCGATTTGTGCCTCCGCGCTCGGGCGCGAGTCGGCGACGTCGGCATCGTCGGTACCCAACTCGACCATACGCTGACGCCGATGGCCACTCAGCCGGTGCGAGATTGCACGATTGTGCGCGATGCGATAGACGAACGTTCTCGCGCTGCTGTCGCCGCGAAAGCTCGGCAGCGCGCGCCAGAGCGCGAACGCGATGTCCTGCAAGAGATCCTCGCGCTCGTGCACATCAGGCTCGTATGCCGCCGCGAGCCGCCGTAGTGCCGGTTCGTATTCGCGCAACAACGCCTCGAAGCTCATCACAGAGGTAGTCTGCGAACCGCGGAAAATCATTTCATCGAAGGGGCTAGAGAATAGAGGCGAGGCGCTAGAGAATAGGGGTAGACCCACGGCGGGTTCACCGATCGCGCCATAGCGCCTGTGCTCTAGTCCCTAGCCACTCTTCTCAGCGTGTCGAAACTGCGCTTCCGCATCTCCATGTCGCTCGATGGGTTCGTCGCCGGACCGCGGCAGAGCGTCGATGACCCGCTCGGCGTGGGCGGCGAGCAGCTTCATCAGTGGGTGTTTCCACTCAAGTTCTGGCGTGAGATGCACGGGCAGTCCGGCGGCGAGGTGAATGCGAGCAATCGCGTCGTCGAGCAATCGGTTGCCAACATCGGTGCGACGATCATGGGCCGGAACATGTTCGGCGGACACCCGGGTGGTTGGTCGCGCGAGAATCCGTGGACAGGATGGTGGGGGACGAATCCACCCTATCATCATCCGGTGTTCGTGCTGACGCATTATGCGCGCGCGCCGCTCACGCTCGAAGGCGGCACCACGTTCACGTTCGTGACGGACGGCATCGAGTCGGCGCTCGAGCAGGCGCGCCGCGCGGCGCAGGGGAAGGACATCACGCTCGCCGGTGGCGCGAAGGCCGCGCAGCAGTATCTCAAGGCCGATCTCGTTGACGAAATGCTCATCAGCCAGGCTCCGGTGCTCCTCGGCAGCGGTGAGCGCCTGTTCGACGGCGTGGACGACTTGCATGGCTTGGCGCTCGTCGAGACGGTGGCCGAGCCGAACGTGACCCACCTGCGCTTCGTGAGGAAATAGGCCGCTACCCTTGACATCTGAGGGGAAGGGAGGAATAGTACCCCTCAGGAACTGAGGGCAGCGAGCTGGTCGAGGGTGGAGAGTAGAGCGTGGAGGGTAGGGTAGAGGGCAAAGCCCACTCTCCGCGCTGACCCTCTCCCAACTGCTCTCTCCTCACTGCCCTCTACGCCTACCTGTACTCCGCCGTGTCCTCTCCCGATCTCGATCTCCTCCAGGGCACACTCGACGTCATGATTCTCAAGGCCCTCTCCTGGGGGCCGATGCACGGATTCGGAGTGGCGCGCTGGATTCGCACGACGACCGATGACGTGCTGCAGATCGACGACAGCGCGCTCTACCCCGCGCTCCACCGGATGGAGCATCGAGGACTCATCAGTGCCGATTGGGCGCTCACCGAGAACAAGCGCCGCGCCAAGTACTATCGCCTAACGGCGAAAGGACGAAAGCAGCTCAAGGTGCGCGCCTCGGTGTGGGATCAGTACGCCGTCGCCGTGTCCAAAGTCATTCACGCCACGCTCCAACCGTCGTGAGGCGCGCCATGCCCGACAGCGCGAAGTGGTATCGCTATCTCCGGTTCTGGCGCCCGAACGTCGCCGCCGACGTCGACGACGAGCTCGCGTTCCACATCGACGCGCGCACGGAAGAATTGAGCAAATGTGGAATGCCGCGGAGCGCGGCGCGCGCGCAGGCGCTGCGCGAGTTCGGCGACATGGAACGGACGCGCGTCACACTTCGCGCGATGGACGAGCATTACGCCGCCGTCGAACGGCGCGTGCACGTCGTGGCCGATCTCTCGCGCGACGTCCGCGTTGCCCTGCGTGGGTTGGCGCGCGCTCCAGGCCTCGTTGTTGTTGTCGGGCTGACCTTTGCATTGGGTATCGGTGTGACGACCGCGATCTACAGCGTCGTCGACGCCTACATGTTTCGTCCATTGCCCGGCGTGCACGGCGCCGACCTGGTCGTCCTCGGACGAACCGACAAGGACATCCCACAGCCGCACGATCTCTCCTACGCTGATGCACGCGACTATCGATCGGACACCGCGGTCTTTGCCGATCTCGCGATCTACACGACACGAACCATCGAGCTCAATAGCGAGCGCGGCGTCGAACGCTTGTGGGTGGACGAGGGTTCGGCGAACTACTTCTCGGTTCTTGGCCTGCGCCCACTCCTTGGCCGAACATTCGCCACGGGCGAAGACGCGGGCGTCATGTCGCACCCACTGATCGTGCTGACGTACAAGGCGTGGCAGGCGCGCTTTGCCGGCGACTCGTCGGTGGTTGGCCGCGTGATTCGCGTCAACGACCATCCCGTGACGGTGATCGGCGTGATGCCGCCGGAGTTTCACGGCGTTCGTCCGCTCCTCGACCTCGACGGCGTCATCTGCGTCAATCAAGTGTGGCCCGCGACCGCCAACCTCGACGACCGCGCGTCGTTCGGTATGAGCGCGGTTGCCGTTCTGCGCCACGGTGTCTCGCTGAGTCGCGCGCGCGAAGCCGTTCGCCTCGATGCCCGCCGTCTCGAGCACGAGTATCCAACGACGAACAAGAATGTCGGCGTCGTACTCGTACCCGAGCGTTATTCGCGGCCGAGCGTCGCGATCTCGAGCCTGACGCCAGCGCTCGCGGCTGTCTTCATGACGCTGGTAATGCTCGTGCTGCTCGTCGCGTGCGCCAACGTCGCGAGTCTGCTGCTCGCGCGCGTCGTTGTGCGAAGTCGCGAACTGGCGATTCGCGCCGCGATTGGAGCGAGTCAATGGCGTCTCGTGCGACACATCCTCGTCGAGTGCGGCGTACTCGCGGTCATCGGCGGACTCGGCGCACTCGCCGTTGCGGACGCGTCGATCCGCGCGCTGGATGCCATCCATCTGGCGACCGACATTCCGATGCGTTGGGGCCTCGAGCTGAATGGCCGGCTCGTTTTGTTCACGACCTTGGCGACCATTCTGGCGGCAGTGATCGCGGGACTCGCGCCCGCGGCTGCGGCACGCCGCCGGAACCTGAACGAGTTGCTCAAATCGAGTGCCGGGAACTCGGCCCTCGCCAACCAGCAGCGTTTGCGTTCGATGCTCGTCGTTGGACAAATCGCCGTATCGGTGGTTGTGCTCGTCGCCGCGGGACTCTTCGCGCGCAGCGCGGCCAATGCGAGTCGCATGACCCTCGGCTTTCGAAGTGATCATCTTCTCATGATGTCCACCGCGCTTCGTCCACAGAGTCACGACAGCACGAGTGGCCGACAGTTCTACGGCGAGCTCGTTCGCCGAGCCGCCGCGGTGCCGGGCGTACGCTCGGCGGCACTCGCAGCGTTCGTGCCTTTCGGCTACAACCTCGAGGACGTCAACGTATTTCCGATTGCCTCGAGCGTGAACGTGCCCGCGAACGGATTCAGTTACTTCACCAACGTCGTGGGTGGCGGCTACTTCGACGCAATGGACATTCCGGTGTTGCAGGGGCGCGTGTTCAACGTTCGAGACGACGAGCGCGCACCGCGGGTGGTCGTGGTGAACGACGCGGCGGCGCGAGCACTGTGGCCAGGGGAATCGGCAATTGGCAAGCGCATGCACCTTGGGGGCGCAGCCGGTCCGCTCGTCGAAGTCGTGGGCGTCGTTCGTGGAATGCAGGTGCTCTTCCCGGGTGAGGCGCCGAAGCCCTACGTCTTCCAACCCTTCGGACAGGTGTATCGCTCGGAGATGACTCTGATGGTGCACACCGCGCAGGAGCCGACATCGCTCGTATCGTCGTTGCGGGCGATCTTCACGAGCCTCGACGCGACAACACCCGTGTTCGATGTCCGCTCGATGGAGGAGCATCTCCACAACGGACCTGCGTTTCTGTTTACCCGGCTCGGCTCTGCCTTCTCCGGCGTGTTTGGCCTGCTGGCACTGGTGCTGGCGAGCATCGGTGTGTATGGCGTCGTGTCGTACTCTGTCGCGCAGCGTACGCGCGAGATTGGGGTCCGGGTTGCCCTCGGCGCGCGCCTAACGACCATTTTACGACTGGTTGTGGGGCAGGGCATGAGGCTGGCGTGGATTGGGACGGGTGTGGGACTACTGCTGTCGCTGGCAACGACGGGCGTATTGTCGTCGATCCTCTTCGGTGTCGCGCCGCGAGATCCGCTGGTACTCGGTGGTGTAATCGCGACCTTGTTGCTGATTGCGGGCATGGCATGCCTCGTCCCGGCCTGGCGGGCAACGCGCATCGATCCATTGATTGCGATCCGATCGGAGTAGCATCATTGATCGGAGCTCGAGGCATTGAGTTCAGCGCTTGTTCGCATTAATGCGCGCTAAATCCCAGAGCAGACGCACGAAGCCACATGCTATTCATGATCGTCGAGCATTTCCGCAACCGCGATCCCGCGCCCGTGTACGAGCGCTTTCGTCAGCGCGGCCGGCTCGCGCCGGCGGGGTTGACCTATGTCAACAGTTGGGTAACCGCTGACCTCACGCGCTGCTATCAGGTCATGGAGTGTGCGGAACGCGAACTGCTCGAGCAGTGGATGGCGGCGTGGCAGGATCTCGTCGACTTCGAGGTCCACCCCGTGATCACGTC
>DATEGN010000234.1:0-10597 GCA_035280125.1 Gemmatimonadaceae bacterium
GCCGGTGGTGCGTCCGGCGCTTTCGCGGCTGGGGCAGGCGCTCGCCTTCGACAAGATCCTGAGCGGCAATCGCGACATCTCGTGCATGACCTGTCATTTGCCCGCGTTCGCGACGGGCGACGGCAAGTCGCTCGCGGTAGGGCAGGGAGGGATCGGACTGGGGCCCACCCGCGAGCATCCGAACGGCGTCTTCATCCCGCGCAACGCGCCGCCGCTGTTCAATCTGAACGCGATGATGCATCTCTTCTGGGACGGACGCGTGTCCGTGGACGCGAGCGGAAGCTTCCACACGCCCGCCGGTGCGCAGCTCACGCCGGAGATGACGCGCGTCTTCGAGTTCGGTGCGATCTCCGCGCTTGGGCTGTTCCCCGTGACCAATCGCGCCGAGATGCGCGCCGCGTTAGGTGATAACGAGATTGCGAACGTCCCCGACAACGACCTCACGGGCATCTGGGCGGCGCTGATGCGGCGGCTCGGGACGATCCCCAAGTACCGCGAGATGTTCGAGGAGGCCTATCCGGGCACCAGGTTCGACGACATGACCTTCGCGTACGCCTCGAATGCGATGGGCGGGTTCATCGTCGATCAGTTCACGTTCGCGAATACGCCGTGGGATCAGTTCCTCGCCGGCAACGACTACGCGCTCAGCGATGCGCAGCTTGCCGGTGCGCAGACATTCCTCACCCTCAAGTGTTCGATCTGTCACACTGGCGCGACCTTCAGTGATGAGCAGTTTCATAACGTGGCCGTGGCACAGATCGGACCAGGGGAAGGCAACGGACCGACCGGGCGCGACGACTTCGGCCGTCTCAACGTGACGGGCGTCGCTTCTGATCTCTATCGTTTCCGCACGTCGCCGCTGCGCAACGTCGAGCTCTCTGGGCCGTACGGCCACGACGGCGCCATCACGACGCTCCGCGGATTCGTCGAGCACTACAGCGAGTCCGACACGAAGCTCCTCTCGTACGACGTCAGTCAACTCGAACCGCGTCTTCAGGGAACGTTGCTCAACACCCAGACCGCGATTCTCGCCCAACGCGACACGTTGTTGAACGGCGTCGTGCTCACCGGCGATCTCGTCGACAAGCTGATGGCGTATATGAGTGCACTGACCGACCCCGCGGCGCGCGACTTATCCAGGTCGGTGCCGAAGAAGGTGCCGAGCGGGCTGCCGGTGGATCGGCCGTAAGCGGGATCGGGGAACGGGGAACGGTTGTCATTCCGAGCGCAGGAGGAACCTGCATTGATCCCATCAACGCTTCGTTTCGAATTCCCCGTCCCCCGTCCCCCGTCTTCATCCGCGACGTGCAGCCTCGATGGTCGCGATGTCGATCTTCTGCATCTGCATCATCGCATCGAACGAGCGTTTTGCAGCAGCCGGATCGGAGTCGCTGATCGCTTGCGTCAACGCGATCGGTGTAATCTGCCAGGACAAGCCCCATTTGTCCTTGCACCAGCCGCACGCGCTCTCCTCGCCGCCATTGCCGACGATCGCGTTCCAGTAGCGATCCGTTTCAGCCTGGTCGACCGTGGCGATCTGAAACGAGAAGGCTTCGTTAGGCCTGAACATCGGTCCACCGTTCAGCCCGATGCACGGGATGCCGACCACCGTAAACTCGACGGTCAACACATCACCTTTCTTGCCCGACGGAAAGTCACCCGGTGCGCGGTGGATTGCGCCGACCGACGAATCGGGGAAAGTCTTCGCGTAGAATCGAGCTGCGTCCTCGGCTTCGCGATCGTACCAGAGGCAAATCGTGTTCTTTGCTACTTTCGCCATGTCACGTCTCCATCGAAATCATGGTGCTGCGTAAGGCAACCGCTGCTGTCTACCGTTTCAACTCATACCGCATCGCTACCGCCCCCGAGGCGAACTCGACCCGGCTCACGAGCTTCAAATCGATGAGCTTCGAGATCCCGGCGAACAACGTCGGCCCATGGCCTGCTATTCTGGGATGCACGACGATCTCGTACTCATCGATCAATCCCAGCTCCGCCAGCGCCTTCGGAAGCGTCACGCCTCCAGTTAATAGACCGTTGCCTGGCTCCTGCTTGAGCTGCCGAACGGCTTTTCCCAGATCCCCGCGCACGAGCTCCGCGTTCCAATCGACCCGCTCGAGAGTTCTCGAGACGACGTACTTCTTTGCCGTGTCGATTGTTCGCGCGAAGGGTTCCATCCAATCCGGCCTTGCTCCCGGCAGCGCCGGCGGCCGCCACGCTTCTTCCATCATTTCATAAGTCACGCGGCCAAAGAGAAGGGCATCGGCCCATGCGATGTTGTTGGCCGCGTTACGATGCAAGTCTTCGTCCGCGATCCCTACGCGATGATCGCAGCAGCCGTCCAGCGTGACGTTGATGGAATATCGAAGGGGCCGCATTACGAGCGCTCCAGAGCGACGACCGGTACAGAGAGCCCAGCCCTCGCCACTTCGCGCTCGGCTTGGGTGAAGCCGTACTCCGGTACGATCTCGCCCGTGCGGTCGGAGACTTCCCTCCAGTGTGCTATCACCTGCTCGCCCGCGTCATCTTCTGACCCGACGAAGTAGCCACGAGTGAGCGTGACATTTGCCGTCGCGAAATTGCCCGCGCCGGCGCAGAGAATCGTTCGCGTCGGCGCATCATCGCTCACGAGCGCGAGAAGACCGGGACTGACGAGCGCCGGATCGAGGACACGAAGACTCTCCTCGGTGAGCACCCCGGCGCTCATCTGCGTGGCAGCCGTCGGCGCGAGACAATTGACGCGGATGTCGTACTTCGTGCCCTCGATTGCAAGCGTTTGCATCAGTCCGACGAGCGCCATCTTCGCCGCGCCGTAATTGGCCTGCCCGAAGTTGCCGTAAAGTCCGGACGACGACGTGGTCATGACGATGCGGCCGTAGCGCTGATCGCGCATCCGCTGCCACACCGCTTTGGTGCAGATCACCGCGCCTAACAAGTGGACCTCGAGCACCAGACGAAAATCATCGAGGCTCATCTTGCCGAAGCTCTTGTCGCGCAAGATGCCAGCGTTGTTGACAAGGATGTCGACTCGACCCCAGTCGTCGAGCACGCGAGCGACCATCGCCGTCACCGCCCGTTCATCGGTGACGGAGCCGGCGATCGCCATCGCGGTGCCTCCCGCGGCAGTGATCTCTCGCGCCACACGGTCTACCGCTTCCTGCGACAGGTCGTTGACGACGACGCGGGCACCTTCGCGCGCGAGATAGTGCGCATGCGAGCGGCCCAATCCGCCGCCGGAACCCGTCACGATCGCGACACGGTCCTCGAGAGTCATGGCATTTCCCGTGGGATGTTGGAGCACATGATAATGCAGATTGACAGCGTGGGGGGTTCGCGGCATGCTGGGCGTCTGTGAAACAGATTACATCCTCGCCGCCGCCGCCGCATACGCCCTCGCCAGATGTCTCGCCGGCGCCGCTGGTCGCACCGCTGTCCCAGTCTGTTGCGGACCCGCGCGCCGCACTCGTGCTCTGGGTGCTGGGCTTCGTCTACGTGCTGAACTTTCTCGATCGACAGCTGCTCGCGATCCTGGCAAAGCCGATTCAAGACTCGCTTCACATCACCGACGGCCAGCTCGGGCGGATCGGCGGGCTGTATTTCGCATTCTTTTACTGCTTCATCGCTGTGCCGGTCGGCTGGTTTGCCGACAAGACGAATCGCGTGACCGTGCTCTCCCTCGCTTGTGCGATCTGGAGTGGAGCGACGATGGCGTGCGGCTTCGCGACCAGCTATCCGGAGCTCGTGCTCGCGCGGATGACCGTCGGATTCGGCGAGGCGGGCGGCGTGCCGCCGTCATATGCACTGATCACCGACACGTTTCCGCCCGGCCGTCGCGCCAGCGCGTTAGGCATCTACAATCTGGGCCCGCCGATTGGCTCGGCGCTCGGGATCGCGTTCGGCGCGTCGATCGCGGCAGCGTTCAATTGGCGCTACGCGTTCGTCACAATCGGCGTCGTCGGCCTGATTACGGCGTCGGCAGTGCGTGTCGTGATCCGCGAGCCCGTGCGCGGCCGCTTCGACGCGAACGCCGCACGCGCAGGAAAGTCGGGCTTCACCGAAACCCTGCGCATGTTCTTCTCGCGGCGGACTCTCGTGCTCTCGGCGGTAGGCGCCGGCGTCACCCAGTTCGTCACCTATGGATCGATCAACTTCACGACGCTGTTCCTGATGCGCGAAAAAGGGATGACCCTTCGCGACGTCGCGGTCTACTATGCGCTCGTCACCGCCGTCGGCATGGGCGCGGGGATGGTGATCTCGGGGCGCGTGATCGATCGCCTAACGCGCCGATCCAGGGCCGCCTATGGCACGGTCCCGGCACTGTCGCTGATCTGCGCGCTGCCGTTCTACGTCGCGTTTGTCTGGGCGCCGAGTTGGCCGCTCGCTTTGATCTTCCTCACCGGCGCGATGATGCTCAACTATTTCTACCTCGCCGCGTCGGTGGCGCTCGTGCAGGAGGAAGTGCGGCCGGATCAGCGCGTGATGTCGGGAGCGCTGTTGCTCCTGGTGATGAACTTCATCGGCCTGGGGCTCGGACCGACTTACGTCGGTGCGGCGAGCGACTGGTTCGCCGCGCGCGGAGTAGCACACTCACTTCAGATCGCGCTCTATACGCTCACGCCGTTCTATGGAGTCGCGAGTCTGCTCTTCGTTTGGCTCGCGCGGACCCTTCGCGCCGAGGAAGTTTCGGCAGCCGCCGCGGTCGCTCTGGTCTAAGCAAGTGACCCGAACCCCAAGAGCATATCCATGATTGCCGTCTACCGTGTCGCCGCGATCGTCACTCCGCTCGTCGCGCTCACTGCCTCCATGCGCGTCAAACCGAGCCCCGGTATGTCAGATCCGGTGGTCGATTCACCCGCGGGTGCCGTGAGAGGCACGACTGAAGGCAGTCTCCGAATCTTCAGGGGAATTCCATTTGCTCAGCCGCCCGTGGGATCGCTGCGATGGCGGGCGCCAGTTGCGCTCGCCCAATGGAAGGGCGTGCGCGACGCGAAGGAGTTCGGCAAGGCATGCTATCAACCGCCGCCTCGGCTCTCCAACATCTACGTTGGGAAGCCGGTGCCCATGAGCGAGGATTGCCTAACGCTGAACATCTGGGCGCCGGCCAAGGCCACGAATGCCCCGGTGTTCTTCTGGATCTACGGTGGTGCGCTGCAGTCCGGAGCGAGTCGCGATCCGATCTACGACGGCAGGCGCCTCGCTGAACGCGGTGTCGTCGTCGTATCGATCAACTATCGGCTCGGCGTGCTTGGCTGGCTCGCACATCCGGAGCTCAGCAGGGAGTCGCCCGATGGGATTTCGGGCAATTATGGCCTGCTCGATCAGATCCGGGCGTTGACGTGGGTCAAAGACAACATCTCTGCGTTCGGCGGTGATCCAGCGAACGTCACGATCGCGGGCGAGTCCGCGGGCGCGCTCAGCGTCATGTACCTGATGACGTCACCACTCGCGCGCGGCCTGTTCGCGAAGGGGATCGCCGAGAGCGCCTACATGATCTCGACGCCGGCGCTCAAGGCCGCGGTGCACGGCGCTCCGTCGGCCGAGCAGACGGGGCTCTGGCTCATGCAGCAGTTGAAGCAGCCGGATCTCGCGGGGATGCGCGCGATGGGTGGCGCCGAGATCACGGCGTCCGCGGTCGCCGTCGGCTATGCGCCGTGGGGCGCGATCGACGGGCATGTGCTGCCCGACCAACTCGTGAACGTTTTTGATCAGGGCAAGCAGGCGCGCGTGCCGATTCTGGTCGGATTCAACAGCGGCGAAATTCGCTCGCTCACGTCGCTGGCGCCGCCGGTTCCCGCAAACGCCGCGGTGTACGAGAGCACGATCCGCGAGCGGTACGGCGACCTCGCCGATGAGTTTCTCAAACTCTATCCATCCACGAATCTGCAGGAGAGCATCTTCGCGACGACGCGCGACGCGCTGTACGGATGGACAGCGGAGCGTCTCGTGCGCAAGCAGACGGCGTTAGGCGTTGACGCGTATCTGTATCTGTGGGACCATGGCTACGCCGCGGCGGACGAAGCCGGGCTGCACGCGTTCCACGCCAGCGAGCTGCCTTACGTATTCGACACGTTCGACGGTACGCCACCGCTCTGGCCGAAGAATCCGGATGCGGCGGAGGATCATGCGCTCGCCGCCGCGTTAGGCGATTACTGGATCAGCTTCGCGCGCACGGGGCGTCCGCGGGCGAGGAGCGCGCCCGATTGGCCGGCGTATTCGGCGGACAAAGCGTATATGCGCTTCGCCGACGCGCCGATTGCCGATCGTGATTTGATGCCGGGCATGTACGAGCTCAATGAGACGGTGATGTGTCGCCGCCGAGCCAACGGCATGATGCCGTGGGGATGGGCTGTCGGCGTGGCCGCGCCGAAGATGCCGGCGGCGGCGGTGGGATGTAATTGAGTCTGCGACGCGCGTGCGCCCGTTCACTTTGGACGCGGAGAACGGCAACAGCAAACGCGTTCGAAGACCCTCAGCATGGCAACGGGGCCAAGTACGCACTAGCCGGCGCAGCCGGGGCACTTGAACGCTCCGGTCATGATTTGGACAAAAGCCTCGAGAAGGAGCGTTAGCGCGAGCAGCGAGCCTGCGGCAGCGCTCACCCGCCGAAGAAGACGCCATGCGGTTCGTTCCCTGCCGTCTGCGTCGACTGGCCGGACCTCGGAGTCAGCGCGTCCCGTGAGTTGTTGCTCGGCAAGCGCCCAAAGACTGAAGAGGGCAAGCGTGGTGAGCCATCCAGCGGTTCGGAGCCAGCCCCAACTCCAAAGCTGATAAGCAAGTGGAAACCCCAACTGCGCAAGCGTGTGAAAGCGGCTCGGCAGCTGCGCATAGGCGAACCGGCGCAGCAGATCACTGAGCGAATCCTCGGCGATGCCGCTCGGGCGAGACGCTTCGGAAATCATCTTCACAGACATCTCCTGCTCGAAGAAACTCCGTTGCAGCTCAACACTTCACTCAATATGCCGACCAGAGAGATGCGCCGCACGCACCCGGACAACTCTCGAAATCCTTCGGCGACGGACGCGAACGGGCCCAAGGCGCGCGATGCCTTCGCATCAGCGTGAAGACTCACGACGATGATCTCCCGGCCGCCTTCAGATCGTTGCGACTCCGGTAGACCCAGAATGGCGACGGGTTCACCAACGTCGATTAATCGCCTGACTTCCATGTGATCGAAGAGGTCTGCGAGAGCTACCAGGCCGCCCACCGGCAGCGCGCCCACGACAACAATGGCGACCGTTCCAACTTCGAAGGCGACCGCTCCAACTGTCGACGCGACGCCGAAAAAAACGGACGCGCCCCTAACCTATCGATAGGACTCGCTACAACATCGTGAGGCGCCCGCGAGCAAACGGTAGGCGACCCAAGCACCTTGCGAGGCGACCCGCGCAATATTGAAGGAGACGCGAGCTCTTCACGACTGGACCGCGGCAATGCAGGACGCGACCGTGACAATACACGACGCGACCGCGGCTACTGATGACGCGACCGCGGCTATGCATGACACGACCGCGGCTATGCATGACACGACCGCGACAAAGTTGGCAGTCACGCTGAATTAAATGGCAGGCGACGATCACCATTCATGACAGAACCGTGGCTTCACACGACACGACCGCGACTTCACACGACACGACCGCGGCTTTTCACGACACGACCGGTGCTTCTCATGACACGATCGTGTCTTCACATGACACGACGGCGACGCCTTCGCCAACGCTCAGTCCATCAAGCGCTCGACCGGCTCCATACTCTCCGGGGCGTCGGACTCCGCGAGTGGCGCCGGAGCCGTGCTCGCAACAGCGCGCCACCACGGATCCACGCCTTCCGCCTGGCTACTCGGTTCGGTCGGCGCGCCGAGCCGTGGCATGATCAACGGCACACCAGCTCCGAGTCGATACAAGGTCTCGGCCGGCTCACTCCATGGGTGAATCGCGAGATTGAACGTGCCCCAGTGGATCGGCAGAAAGTCGCCGCTTGCCAGCAGCTCGTACGCCTTCAGTGCGTTCACGGGACCCAGGTGGATGTCGCCCCACGACGGGTGATACGCGCCGATCTCCAGCGCGACCATATCAAATGGACCGAGTCGGCGCGCGATGTCCGAGTATTCCGGCGTAAGCCCGGTGTCCGCCCCGAAGAAGAAGGAGTGATGCGCGCCGCGCAGGTGGAACGACGACCAGAGCGTCGTGTTGCGGTCCCGTATCCCTCGGCCGGAGAAATGCTGCGCCGGTGCCGCGGTAATCGTTAGGCCCTTTATCGGAGCCGTCTCCCACCAATCCAATTCGCTGATGAGCGCCGCCGGGATACCCCATCGCTCGAGCCGCTCGCCGACACCGAGCGACGTGATGAACGGCGTCGCGGCGCGCGTCGCGGCCAACTTGCGAATGGTCGCGCGATCGAGATGGTCATAGTGGTCGTGCGACAAGATCACCGCGTCGAGCGGCGGCAGCGCAGCGAGAGCAGCTGGTGGGGGGTGAAATCGCTTCGGACCGGCGAACGGAAGCGGTGAGGCTCGCTGACTCCACACCGGATCCGTGAGGAGGCGTACACCATCGATCTCGATGAGCAAAGTCGAATGTCCGAGCCACGTGACGCGCAGTCCTGACGCCGGGCGCTTTGACCAGAGCACGACAGGGTCGACGGTCGGCAGCGGCGCCGAGGGCACACGTTCGTCGGACGGACAGAGGAACTCGCGCATCGTTGGCCGCTCGACTCCGGGCTTGAGTCCGGTCGAGACGACGTACGTGTTGCGAAACACTCGGCCGTCGAAGCGCGGAGATGCCTGCATTCGCTCGCGGCGAAGGCCGTTCGTTGGAGCGCGATGTGACTTCATGGCTATGGTCTGATCGAAGAGCGAAACTCATATTAACGCAACCCCGTCAATCCGAGCCCCATGCCCCCCTTTACCAAATCCGACCTCATTTGGTTCAACGGTGAACTGACCCGCTGGGACGACGCCCGCATCCACGTCAGCGCGCACGCGCTGCAATACGGAACTGGCGTCTTCGAGGGGATGCGTTCCTACGATACCGCTGATGGCCCGGCGATCTTCCGGCTCGACGCCCACATGCGTCGATTCGCGGCGTCGGCGTCGTACTACGACATCGAATGGCCTTACACCTTTGAGCAGCTCTGCGCCGCGTCGCTCGACGTCATCCGCGCGAACTCGCTCGAGAACGCGTATCTCCGTCCACTCGCGTTCTTCGACTCGTACAGCTTCAATGTCTATCCCAAGGGGTGCCCAGTCTCGGTCGCGATCATCGCCGTCCCAGGCAGGCCGTATACCCAGGGTGGGCCGGACCGCGGTCTGCGCGTCACGGTGTCGAGCGTGAGGCGCATCGACGCCGCGTCACTTCCGCCCTTTGTAAAGGCATGCGGCCACTATACCAACTCGGTGCGCGCCGTACAGGAGGCCAACAGACGTGGCTTCGATGATGCGCTTCTGATGAATTACAAAGGGGACGTTGCCGAGGGCTCCGGCGCCAACCTCTTTCTCGTGAAGGACGGGCGCGTCATCACCAACGACGCCGACGCATCCATCGTCCTCGGCATTACGCGCGACAGCGTCCTTCAGATCGCGCGCGACCTGGGCGTGCCCGTGGATGTTCGCCCGCTCACGGTCGACGACGTGCAGGGCGCCGACGAGGCGTTCTTCACCGGTACAGCGATCGAGGTTACGCCAATCACCGAGGTGGACGGCCGCGCAGTGGGGGCTGGCAAGCCGGGACCGATCACGCTTCGCATTCAGCAGACGTACTTCGACGCCGTGCACGGTCGCCTGCCGCAGTACCACGCTTGGCTTGCGTACACGACGCAGATGCAGACGGCGTAGGTGAGCTGCAGACTTCGGAATCTCGCAAGGGAGGTCGTCGACGTCGCGATCTACACGTGCCTAACGAATGCAGTTCAAGATTCCTATGAACAGCCGCAGGAACCGGCCCGCTGCGCAGGCTCGAGTCCATCGACCGGATAGCCATCGTACCGCCAGCAATCGAGACCGCCGATCAACTCTTTTACCCGGAACCCAAGCTGGACCATGTTCAGCGCGCCTTTGGTCGAGCCGTTGCACCGAATCCCATCGCAGTACGTGACGACCAAAGCACCTTTGTCCAGCTGGGCGGTCGTTGAGGCGTTCATCGTTCGATATGGGATGTTGACGGCGCCGGGAAGGTGACTACTCGCGTAGGCCTCCGGCTTTCGCGTATCGACAAGATGAATCTTGTCTCCTCGTCCAAGCGCCTCATTCAGATCCGAGGGGTCGATTTCGTACTCGAGCTTCGCCTTGTAATACAGCACTTGATCATCCATTGGCATTTCCTCTCGAGCCGGTGACGAGATGAGTATCATTGGCGGTCTCGCTAGCTGGCAGGCGGCACATCGTGGAAGCGCGCATTGTACGCGGCGACAAATGCCTCCGTGCCGGCGCCATCGTGGAGTTGCTGCAGCGTCCTGACAATTCCAGTAGCGTCGATCGTGAACTGCACGTCGACCGTTCCGTCGGCATTCTCTCGCTCGATGGGTGGTACCACTTGATACATTCGAGGCTGAGCGGCGCGCAAATCGACTCTGGTTCGCTCGAGTTGACGAATCAACTCGACGG
>DATEGN010000235.1:0-4169 GCA_035280125.1 Gemmatimonadaceae bacterium
CGTATAGACATTCGATATCAGAGACTCGCTGCCATGCCAGAACGGCGCACGACTCTGCTTCAAGGCACGCTCGACCTTTTGATCCTAAAGGCGCTCGCTACCGGCGAGCTGCACGGCCTCGGCGTATCGCGTCGGATCGAACAGATCACGCGCGGCACGTTTATCGTCCAGCCGGGCTCCCTCTTTCCGGCCTTGCATCGCCTCGAGGAAGCGCGTTGGCTCACTTCGAAATGGCAGCCGTCCGAGAACAATCGTCGCGCGAAGTACTACGTGCTCACCAGGGCCGGCCGGAAACAACTGGGGGAAGAGACGGCGGAGTGGAACCGGATCGCACTGGCGATTGCCAGGGCGCTCGAGACGTAATCGGATCGCGTAGAGGAGGTCCCGGGTGGCGCTGACTTCGCGCATCGTCAATCTCTGGCGCAACCTGGTCCACCGTCGTCAGGTCGAGCGCGACTTGGATGACGAGCTCCGCACGGCCTTCGATCTCCTCGTAGATGAAAAGATGGCTGCCGGGATGTGTCCGGAGGATGCCCGACGCGCGGCCACACTGGAGATGGGGCGAGTCCACTTGATCAAAGAGCAAGTCCGAGATGCGCACGCTGGTGCGGGTCTTGACGCCCTCTTTCAGGACATCGGATACGCACTGCGGCTCTTCCGCCGAACGCCCGGATTCACAGCTGTCGCCGTTGTGACGTTGGCGCTGGGGATCGGCGCCAACGCCGCCATTTTCGGTGTGCTGAAGTCGGTGTTGCTCGACGCGCTCCCGTACGCCGACGCGGACCATCTGGTGCACATGTACGGGCCGCTGAGCGCAGGCACGATCGACGAAATCGGTCAGCGGCAACGGTCGTTCGAGAGCCTCGCTGCCTTTACGCCCTTCGTGAACGATGCGGTGTACGGCAGCGAGGAAGGAGCTCGGAGCGTACGAATCGCGTGGGTCGAGCGGGGGTTCTTCCACACGCTCAGCGTGTCGCCGGCGCTTGGCCGAACTTTCAAGGACGATGAGGCGGCGAGCGGGCTGGTCCCTCTGAGTGGAGGTCAGCTCGGTCCTGACACCGCGCGCGCCGTGCTGGTGACGCATGCCGCCTGGGAGCGCCTCTTCGCGGGCAGTCCGGGCGTGCTCGGACGCGACGTACGGATCGATGGGATGCCACGGACGGTCATTGGCGTGTTGCCCCCACACTTCGTCGGACCGATGGGCACAGCGGATTTCTACTTGGCGTTCGATCTGAACCCGGTGGTGGCCAATCCGGTTGCCGTACGGCGCTCGCAGTGGCTCGCGGGAGTCGGCCGCCTCAAGCCGCGTGTGACAGACGAGGCTGCGCAGCGAGAAGTCGCCAGCATTTGGGCAGACCTCGTACGAAAGTATCCGCAAGATAACGGCAGCCTCGAAGTGGCGATCACGCCGCTGCGCGACGCCATGGTCGGCAACACGCGAACACCGCTCTTGCTCTTGATGGTCAGCGCCGCGCTCGTGCTGCTCATCGCGTGTGCGAATCTTGCCAGCGCGCTCCTGTCGCGCAGCATCTCCCGGCGCAGGGAGCTCGCCGTTCGGGTTGCGCTCGGTGCCGGGCGTCGACGTCTCGTTCGGCAGTTACTCACAGAGAGCACCATGCTCGGCTTGGCCGGTGGTACGGCGGGGGTCCTGCTCGCCGCATCGATGCTCTCACTTGTCCGCGAAATCGCGCCATCAGCGTTGCCGGCTTACGCCGACGTATCACTCGATCCGGGCACGATGCTCGTCACGATGCTGGTGGCGCTCTGCACCGGCGTAGGCTTTGGCGTGACGCCCGCGTTCGCGGTCGAGCGCTTCGACGTACAAGGGATCTTGCGCGACGAAACGCGGGGCGCAAGCGAGGGTCGCCGCTCGCGCCGTCTGCGCGGTGTCCTGGTGACGGGACAAATGGCGCTCTGCGTCAGTCTCTTGGCAGGCGCCGGGTTGCTGATGCGCAGCCTGTGGAACATGACGACCGCCCCATTCGGCTTCGAGCCTGCCAGTGTGCTCACCGCGGCCGTCCGGTTGCCATCCTACGACTATCCGACACGGGAGGCGCGGATCCAGTTTCTCGACCAGTTCGCGGATCGGCTGAGGCTTCTCCCTCGTGTCGATGCCGCGGCACTCGCTACGAGCATTCCCACGGCTGTCCGGAGCAGAGTCGGTTTCGCAATCGACGGAGCGCCGCCGAAGGCCGTGCAGCCCTTTGTGCTGTCCGCCGCTGTCTCGGACGATTACTTTCGTGCGCTCCGAATTCCCCTGAGGCAAGGCCGCACGTTCGACGCCCAGGACCGGTTCGATGCGCCGCCCACGGTTGTCATCAGCCAGAGCATGGCACGGCGCTATTGGCCCACGGGGCGTGCGGTTGGTGCTCGCATTCGCATGGGCCCGAACCAGACTTCGCCGCTGGTTACTGTTGTGGGCATCGTTGGCGACGTGCGTAACGATCCCGCCCGGCGAGACGCCGAACCCATGGCGTACCGCTCCACGCGCCAGGTCGCCCCGCCGTTTGCTCGTGTTCTGCTACGCACGCACGGGAGTCCGCTTGCCTTGGTGAAACCAGTCGAGGGCGAGCTGGTTGCACTCAACCCTGGCGTGCCCCTTGAGCAACCGACGACGCTGGATGCCGAAATCGGCAGGGGGTTCGCCGCCCGGCGACTTCCGGTGATGCTGATGGCTGCGTTTGCCGGACTCGCCCTGCTGCTCGCCTCGGTGGGCATTTACGCGATGTTCACCAGCATGGGCGTCGCCCGGGAACAGGAATTCGGCATTCGCATGGCGCTCGGATCACGCCCGAGCGCCATTGCTGCACTCATGCTGCGACAGGGTGCGGGGTGGATGGCTGGCGGCTTGGCTGGCGGAGCGCTCGGCATTGTGCTCGTCGTGCGGCTTCTCCGCGATCTGCTCTACGACGTGCCGTCATTCGATCCCGTTGCCCTCGGCAGCTCTGTCGCGATCCTCGTGGGTTGCGCGACAATCGCGCTGCTCATTCCAGTCCGCCATGCGACGCGGGTCGATCCCTTGGTCACGCTTCGGGCGGAATAGGAGTAAGGTCTCACCGAGATGGAGAACGCGAGGTCGAACCACTGAAACGAAAAGTTCGTAATAGAGGAGTTCTCGATGGATGCCGCGCGAAGAGCCCAAGCGCTTCTCGACGAGATCCGTCGGACGCCAATGCTCCGCGGCGGTCGAATCTCGGAATCCAAGCGAACGATCCGAGACCGCATCGCGAACACCATTGAAGGGTGCGGCGTTCTGCCGCAGCTCGCCGATCGAGTGGCTTTTCAGCTCGTGCTGAAAATCGACGCGGTGGCGTTCGGAACTCCCACGGTGTGGACCGCGCTCGGACACCAGTTGCGGCGCGAGACCGAGGAGTTGCAGTTAATCCTCAAACTGGTCGAGCGCCAGTTGGTCGTCGCCCTGCCCAAAATGTCGGCCGATCAAGCGAAGCATCTCTACCAAGAGTTGCAGGCCAGCGACCCAACGATCGCTCGCACGATCTTCAACGCAGCCCTCGACGCCGCCGAGCCAGTCCCGACGGCGAGGCGATATCTCAAAGCGTTTCACCGCGTGACCCGCGAATTGAAAGATCTCGACCCAAGCATCGCTCGGACGGTGGCCAACGCCACGTTCATGGCGCAGGCACCTGGCGAAAAGGCTCTCGAGCATCTCCGGCAATTCGCCGCCCTCGCCACCCAATTCGAGGGCGACGTCGAGTTCGTGCGGACGGTGGCGCGGGCAGCATTTCGAGCGCCAAATCCACTCCAGACTGCGCACGCATTCGTCGCCGATTACGAGTGCATTGTCGCGGAGCTCACGTCGAAGGGACTTGAGTCCGAGATCGCGCGGAGTATTGCCGGCATCGCGAGCGTCGGTGCAGATCCGCTCGGAACTGCGCGCAGGCTCCTCCGCAACTTTGAAGACGTCGTGGCACTCGCGACGAAAACGCATCCGTGGATCGCGCGATCGATTGCGCTGAGCGCCTGCCGTGCGTCCGACCCGACGGAGGCAGCCCGCGTGTACATGCACAACTACGATGCAATCGTGAACGTTCTTCGCCAGACCGATCCCGAGCGTGCCCACATCGTCGCCGGACAGGCGTTCCGTTCTCACCAGCCGTTGCGTTGGGCTATGCGCTATTTGAAAGAGCTCAAGCAGAGGTACGGGCGCG
>DATEGN010000236.1:0-4187 GCA_035280125.1 Gemmatimonadaceae bacterium
AGATGTTAGCGCGCGTGATGATGATCACTGGAGGTGCCAGGTGATAGGTGAAAGGTGCCAGCAAACAACAAAACGCGGCCCGGAGGTCCGGGCCGCTTGGAGATTCGCTTGTGCTAATCGACTTACTTCGTCGTCCGCACGCCTCCAGCTACGGCCCGGGAGAGGGTCGCAAAGTAATAGTAGGCGTAAAACTTGGCGCGGATCGACATGAGCCGAGAATAGCACACGGTACACATCGTGGTCAAGAGCCGACGACTACCGTCGTGGCAACGACGGCGTGGCGGTCCAGCTTCCGCCGAGCGCTTTGTAGAGCTGCACCGCGGCCTTGAGCTCGCCGAGTTGAGCTTGGCTTGCCGCGAGCTCGGCGCCGAAGAGGCTGCGCTGCGCGTCGAGCAGATCGAGATAGCTCGATAATCCGGCTTCGTATCGCACGGTGGCAAGCTCCAGCGCTTGTCGTAGCGCGTTTGCTTGCGTCGCCTGCGCAACGGCTTCGTCGCGCGCCGTGCGCACGCCGACGAGCGCGTCGTTCGCTTCCCGCACCGCGTTGAGCGTGACTGACTCGTATGATGCGCGTGCTTGTTCCGCGCGGGCGCGCGCGGCAGCCGAGACACTCGCCAATCGCGAGTTGTCGAACAATGGGATCGAAATCCCGATCAACGCTTGGTACACGCGTGTCTGACCGCCGAAGAGATTGTCAGGTCCGCCGGCCTGGCTCCCGGTCGAGCCAATAATGCTGAACGTTGGGAAGCGTGCAGCGTTCGCGACGCCGATGCGAGCGACCGATGCCGCGTATGAGCGTTCGGCTTGCACGACGTCCGGACGACGCGCGAGCAGCGATGCGGGAATCGAATCGGGAACGGCGAGTGTCGACACCGCGGCGGCGAGCGTCGTGCCACGCGGGATCGCCACAGGACCTTCGCCGAGCAGCACGTTGAGATTGTGCTCGGTCTGCGCGCGCGAGCGCTCGGCCTGCGCGAGGGTAACCGCCGGCGCAGCGACTTGCGCCTCGAACTGCCTGACGTCGAGTTCCGACGTGAGGCCGTGCGCGAAGCGCTGACGCGCGATGTCGAGGGTCGTTTTGCGCGTGCTAAGCGTGCGCTCGGCGATCATTTTTTCCTGATCGAGCTCGAGGAGTTGCAAATAGCCGGATGCGACGTCGCCCACGAGCGAGAGGGCGGTCGCGCGCTCGCTCGCCTCCTGCGCACCGAGATCGGCGCGCGCGGCGCGGATGTCGCTCCGGATGCGGCCCCAGAAATCGAGCTCCCAGGCGACGTCGGCGGTAAACCGTGCCGCGCGATAACCGACTGGCGGAAACGCGCCTAACGCGATCTGATTCGAGCTCTCGCTGGCGTTGATGCTGAGCGACGGAAGCTGTGGGCCGCGCGAGATGCCGACGTCGGCGCGGTACTCACTGATCCGGGCGACAGCTCGCTGCAGATCGCGGTTTTGGCGCAGCGCCACGTCGACCAGCGAGACGAGCATCGAATCGTGGATAATGTCGAGCCACGCCGCGGCGCTGACTGCGTTTGCGTTGAGCGTTGGACGCGGCGCAACGTCGACCGCTTCCACGCTGTCTCGTTCGCGTTCGACGGCAAGTGAGTCGAAAAAGCGCTGTGATGAATCGCTCATCCTCGCTCCGCCGATGCGTACGGACGGAGCGATCACGGTTGTTGGCTGGTATTGCGGGCCGACGTTGCACGCGACCAACAAGAAAGCCACACCTGTCATCCCGAGCGAGGAACGACAGGTCGTCATACGCGCTCCGCGGCGACGACCGCTGGCTCGCGCTCGGGTAGCGAAGGCGCGACCACGGCGCGCACCGGTGGCCGCCGTATCCTCCGCTCGGCCAACCCGCGGATGACCCGGAAGAAGAGCGGAATGAAGAAGATCCCGATCGAGGTCGCGAACAGCATTCCCGCGAACACACCGGTGCCGATCGAATGGCGACTCGCGGCGCCGGCTCCGGATGCGATCATCAATGGCAAGACGCCGAGGATGAAGGCGAAGGAGGTCATTAAGATTGGACGCAACCTCTCGCGCGCCGCCTCCATTGCTGCCTCACGTATGCCGAGGCCTTGGTCACGCAAATGCGTCGCGAATTCTACGATGAGAATCGCGTTCTTCGCGGCGAGGCCGACGACGGTGATCAAGCCGACCTGGAAGTAGATATCGTTAGGCTGACCACGGAACCAGATGCCGAGCAGTGCGCCGAGTACGCCGAAGGGCACGCCGAGCAGCACCGCGAACGGCACCGACCAGCTCTCGAATTGTGCGGCGAGCACGAGGAAGACCATGATCAGGCCGAGGACAAACACGAGTCCAGCGGCGCCGCTCGAAACCCGCTCTTGATACGACTGTCCGGAGAATGACACGCCGAGGCCTTCGGCGGCGAATTGGTTTCTGATCAACTCATCGACCTGCGAGAGCAACTCACCACTCGAATGGCCCGGCTTCGGCGGTCCGGTGAATTGTGTCGACGTGAATCCGTTGAAGCGCGTGATGACCGTTGGTGCGCTGCGGAAGCTCGTCGAGGTCAGCGCCGAGATCGGCACCATCTGGTTGTTGGTGCCGCGCACGTACAAACGGCCGATATCGTTAGGTGACTGCCGATACTGCTCGGCGGCGTTCGCCTGCACGCGATAGGTTTTCCCGAACAGGTTGAAGTCGTTGATGTAAAGCGACGAGAGAAAGGCCTGTAGCGTCGCGAACAGGTCGGTGAGATTCACGCCGCGCGCCTTCGCCGCGGTGCGGTCCACGGTCACATAGACTTGAGGGACGTTTGCGCGAAACGTGGAGTTGAGTCCACCCGATGTTGGCAACTGATTCACGGCCTGACGGAACTCGTTCACGTGGCCGGCGAACTGGCGAATGTCCTGGCCATTTCGGTTCTGTAAGTTCAGTTCGACACCGGCGGTGACACCGAGACCCGGCACCTCGGGAAGATTGAAGCCAAACGCGTTCGCGTCGCGCATCGCGAAGAGCTTCCCGTTGATGCGTGCCGCAATCGAGTCGAGCGCGTCGTGCTTCGAGCGTTCATCCCACGGCTTCAGGTTCATGAAGACGGTCGCACCGTTCGTTGCATTGGATTGGCTCAGCAGATCCAATCCGACGAGCGCGGTGATGTTCTGAACCGCTGGCTCGCTCCGAATGATCTTCTCCACATTCTGAACCACGGCGACGGTGCGCTGCAGCGACGCCGCATCTGGCAACTGGATCGACATCGCCATGTAGCCCTTGTCTTCCGTCGGAAGGAACGCGGTTGGGATCTTCCTCCACAGGAATCCCGCCAGAGCGATCATCACGACGAACGCGCCAAGCCATGCTGCGGGACGGCCGAGCACCGAGTCGACCGCGCCTACATAACGAGTGGTGCCGCGCGCGAAGGTGCGGTTGAACCAGCCGAAGAATCCGGTTGTGTGGGTCTCGTTCGACTCGGTGAGCAGCAGGGCGCAGAGGGCGGGCGTGAGCGTGAGCGCGACGAGTCCCGACAAGACGACGGCGATAACGATCGTCATCGCGAACTGCTTGAAGAACGCACCCGTGACGCCGCCGATAAACGCGACCGGCACGAACACCGAGCAGAGCACGAGCACGATCGCGACCAGCGCGCTGCCGACCTGGCGAATCGCGCGATCCGCCGCCAGGCGTGGCGACAGCTTCTCCGTCGCCATGATGCGCTCGACGTTCTCAATCACGACGATCGCGTCGTCGACGACGATACCGATCGCAAGCACGAGACCGAAGAGCGTCAGCACGTTGATCGACAAACCGAACGCGAGCAGACCGAGGAAGGTCCCGATCACGCTCACCGGCACAGCGAGCATTGGGATCACAGTCGCGCGCCAGCTCTGTAGAAACAAAAAGACGACGAGCGTCACGAGGATCATCGCCTCGACGAGCGTGATCGCGACTTCCTTGATCGACGCGCTGACGAAAGGCGTCGTGTCGAACGGAAGATCTGCAGTTACGCCCTGCGGGAAGCTCGTCTGCAACTCGGCTAATCGCTTCTGGACCGCTTCCTTTACGGCGAGCGCGTTCGCACCGGGACGCGTGTACAAGAGCGCGAATGCCGTCGGCACGCCGTTGAGGCGGCCCTGGAGATCATAGCTCCGCGCGCCGAGCGTCGCATGACCGATGTCGGAGAGCCGTACGATTGAACCATCCGGACGAGCCCGGACGACAATGTC
>DATEGN010000237.1:0-4409 GCA_035280125.1 Gemmatimonadaceae bacterium
GATGCCGGACAGCGTGGGAAGCACAGTGACCATTGGAGGCCACGTAACGACCTCGTATCCCGGATACCAGGGAACGGCGCTGGCGAAAGCGCCGAATGACACCGATTGCGTTAGCAACGGCGCCATTGAGCGGCAACTCGAGCAAGCGCTCCGCTGACAGGAAGCAAACGTTGCCGTGACGGAATCGGCTCGTCTAGCCGCTGAATCCGCCGCGATGCCCCCCGTCCGGACTTGAAGGAATCGGGACCTCGGGCGAGGATTGAAGGGTATGTCTTGAGATCGGCGCGAGGCGAGCGCCGACAAAGTAGGTAGTTCCCTCCGTTCGCGAGCGCTGCGCATCCCACCGACAGCGCTGATCCCAACTCATTTGCCTTCCACCGCGCGCGCTGCGCGCTACGGGGTCAACTATGCCTATCGTCATCGTCGCCGCCGCGCTGGCGGCGCTCGGATTGTCCGTACGCGAAGTCGCCGTCAGCCACCAACAACACGACGTTGCCACGCGCGCGGAAGCACGCATCCTCGCTGTGCACGATCCGGCCTGTCAGGACTCGCTCCGTTTCGCCACCACCGATAGCGCACGCGCCACGATCGTGGATGGATGCGCCAACCGCATCATGGCGAACGGTATGCGTCCCTTGAGCAAACGCCTGGCGGACGGCAAGTAGCGGGTTGCTGGTTGCGGGAACTGGGTTCTTAAAGAACTCTAAAGTTCCCGCATCCAACGCCGCGTATCGGAGCTCCGGTCGTTCACGTGTTCTGAACGACTAACGCCGTGACCATGCCGAACATCCCATGATCCGATTCGGCATGCGGGAGAATGTGGCAATGAAATGCCCACGTCCCTGGGCGATCGCAGTGCACGATGACATCCCAGCGCTCGCCAGGCGCGACGTTGAGCGTATCGCATCTCCATGGAGACGGCTGAGGCCATCCATCCTTGTCGATGACCGTCATGTGCATTCCGTGCAGGTGCATGGGATGAATCATCATCCCTTCGTTCATATAGCGAATGCGAATCGTCTCCCCGACCTTCGCCACGAGTGGCTCGGTCGCGGGAAAGCTCTTGCCGTTGAAGGTATAGCCGTGATTGCCGTCGTTGAGGATGAAGACGTAGTCGCGATCCGCCCTCTCGATTGCACGCGGCTCCCGTGGCTCGACGATGAACGCACCGAGGAGACCGAGTCCAACTTGCTTGGTCGAGTTATGGTGTGAGTGATACATGTGTGAGCCGGCGTTCCGCACGATGAACTCGTACCGATGCGTCTCGCCTGGCTTGACAGGCGGCTGAGTGATGAACGGGACTCCGTCCACCTCGTTAGGGGTTTCGAGCCCGTGAAAATGGATCGCGGTCGACTCGGAGAGCTCGTTGCTGAGTACGATCCGCACACGGTCGCCTTCACGGACGCGAATTTGTGGTCCCGGCACCTGATCGTTGTAGGCCATCGCCGAGACCAGCTGCCCTGGTGCGACCTCCCACTGGATCTCGCGCGCGGTGAGATCGAACACCTTCACGCTGCCGTCCATACGGGGCATCATGATCTGATTGCCTTTTCGTGCGGTCGGGGCTGGAAACTTCTTCATCACCGCCTCGTGCATGGCGTCCATCTCGTGAGCGCGCGCACGTGGCGACAGCGTCACCCCGGTAACCCCGTTAGGCGCCATGCCGTGCTCGGCACTGGCCATGGCGTTGGCGACGCCCTCGCTTTTGCGGCAGGCGGCGAGGCTGGCGACCGCCGCGGCCACTGCGCTGTTGCGCAGGAACCGTCGGCGGGTGGCTACCTTGCCGGGTGCGAGCTCCTCAGTGGCGGGTTTTCTAGGATCGGACATTGTGGGATTCTCGGCTGGAAGGTGTTGAACGAGAATCGCCAGCCCGAGGCTCGAACGGTGTCGGGGACTTTCCGCGAGGATCGGTGGGGTGAAGCCTGACACCACGCGCGCGACTGATGCTTCGACGGTGCCTCTCCGACGCTTCCGCGCGTCACGCGCACTCAACTTGCAGTAGAGTTCGCCGTTCTTTGCCTGCCTACTCCCTGCGCGGAGTGCTCCCTGCCGCAGCCGGCCAGCGAACCGTTCAACGAAGGTATCCTCGGCCGAATCCGAGACGTCGTCTCACGTCAGTCGCTCGAATCTCTTGACGCGTTTGCGTCCACGCTGCTCATTGCTCCAGCCGAGTTCAGGGCGCTGATCAACAATCACGACCAGCTGATCGACGCGCTGTTGCTCATCGACGTCGTAACCGCATTCGTGAATGAATTTGCAGTCGACCCGGAGTGGCTGCTCACGGGCGACTACAACGCCACCACGCATCGGGAAGCGCTGATGATCGGTGAAGATCGCACGCCCGCCGGGGCGCATATGCTTCGGCAGTTCGTTCGCGACCGCTACGAGAAGTTGCGCGGCGTGCGCTCGTACTTGCTGCCGCCGACCCTCAGCAAATCAACAATATGAGACCGACTCATATGAACAGTGAATCGATTCCGAGCGAGGGCGCGAACGCGTCGCCGATTGCTGGGGCGACTCTGCAGGCGGTCCTGTTATTGAGTGACGGCGGCATGGACTCCATCGCCGTTCCCGTGCCGTTGCCTGAAATCGTGATTCGCATCCAGCAATCGCCGCCTGTCGAGACACACTTTCGGCGTGCCAGGTCCGCGGACAGTGTGGTGCGCTACGCCGAGGAGATCACGAGGTTCGCCGACGGCGGCTTCTCGCCAGGCGACGCCTCGCGTCGCTGCTGCGGCCGGTGCGGCACCGTGCACACGGTCTACTACGTGCCGAAGCTCGCACCTAACGAGGTGGTGACAGCAGGCACGATAGCGTACTGCGAGACGTGCTATTCGAAAGCCGGTGTGTGAGCCACGTCACTCGGGCCGCTTCACTGAGATACTGAACTTGGTCGACTGGACCAGGTAGCGCTCGAGCTCCTCGGCAGAGGCATCCTCCCAGCCGATCGGAAAGGGAGCAAGTCGGCGGCGCTCGCCGGCACTTTCGAACACGAGCCAGGCTTTCGTCGCGGCCATTTGCTGTGAATGGGCGAGTCGGCGCAGGTTGGGTTCTGCCCGAACGATGACGTCGAACACTTCCCAGTCCACGCCCTTTGCATCTGTAAAGCGCCGGCGAGCCATCAGCGGTCGAGAGATGAAGTTATTGGTCTCAACATATCGTCAAGGAAGCTGACGAAAATGTGAGGCGATTGGTCATCCGCCGGGCGCCAGCGACGAGGGGATAGCGGCCAAGCTCGGGGTTAGGGCCGAGGCAGAGCGGAGGCGGTTGGTCGTTGGTGCCTTGCTGCTAACGACCAGTTACCAGCTACCAATCACCCACCACCCACCAACAACCCGCCGCAACTATCGCGCGGTGGTCGGCTGTCTTGGCGCCGGGGGCAACGACATGACTCGTTGCTTCATAGCCTGGAATGCCGGCGTGTCGCTCGTTAGGGTACGCAGCTCGGAGGCGGGCACTTGTGCCAACAGCCGTTGGACGTTGGTGATCCTGTCCTGAGTGCCCGGATGAGTCGAAAACCAGGAGCTCACGTTGCTGTTGCCGCTCTGTTGCTCTTCGGCCAGGAGCTTCTGGAAGAACGTCAGCATCCCCGTCGGATCGATGCCCGCCTTGATCAGAGTCTGGAAGCCACCTTCGTCCGCTTCGATCTCGTCCGCACGGCTGAACCTCGCGAAGACCGCGGTGCCACCGACATTGATCGCCGCCGACGCCGCTTGATTGTTGCAGACATTCGTGAGAACGCACGCGACCGTGAGGCCGACATTTGCACCCTGCATCTGTTGCATCTGCTTCACGGAGTGGCGACGCACGACATGCTCCACCTCGTGAGCCAACACCGCGGCCAGCTCATTCATACGGTCAGCACGCGCGATGATGCCGCGGTTCACGTAGATGATGCCGCCTGGCAACGCGAAGGCGTTCACGACGTCGGTGTTCACGACATAGAACTGCCACTGCAGATCGGCGCGTGAGGTATGGCTCGCGATCTGGTTACCTAACGATGAGACGTACTCGTTGACGACCGCATCCTGCACCATCGGCAGTTGCTGTTGGATCCTCGCCGACTCCTGCTGGCCGAGCTGGACTTCCTGCCGCTGCGACACACCGCAGGCGGTCACGACGAGGCCCAGAACGAGTGCACGCGCCGCGCTGTAGTTGCGCTTCATGTGGTTTCCTCCGTTCTGCTCGCGAGCGGCATCTCTCACGCCAACCCCAACGCGGCCCATTGGTGGCGTTCGGTTGGACGATGGTCCACTTTCCTGTCGATGACCGGCTGTCAGCGCCAGCCTCAGACCCTGCTCAGATCTCCCAATTCGACAGGACGAGCGCATTCGCCGGGTGCTGCTCCTCGTGCTGCGACAGCGCCATCCGAAGATCCGTCCAACGCACGCGAGCGCCCATCCCCACCA
>DATEGN010000238.1:0-3471 GCA_035280125.1 Gemmatimonadaceae bacterium
ATGAGTAGCTTATCAGACCAGCGTGGAGTTCCCCCTCCCGCCACCAACCCTCCGTGAGTTGTCACATGAGCGAGATCAGATTCCGAGATCAGGCCGGATGGCAATGGGAAGTCGTCGAGTCGACAAAACGGCGTCCCGGCAACGACGACACAGATCGGCAACGGACTCTGTATTTCCTCAATCGGTACGAAACTCGGCGAACCGCGGAATTTCCTGCAGACTGGGCGAAGCGGTCGTCGAAAGAGCTCGTGCAACTCTGCGAGGTTGCTGAGCGCCTCTAGGTGCCCTCACCGACTACGGCCGTGTCGGCGCATGGGTCGTTCGACGCGAATCGTTAGGCGATAGCGTCCGTCGGGCGTCGACACGACCACCACATCTGATCGCCGGAAGCGCGAGCGGAGTCGTTCAAGCGCGTGTCGAACGTCCGCGATGCCGCGCGCGTGCTCTGCGTGGGCGCCGCTGAACGCCGCCGCACACAGCTCTTCGAGGGTGCAGCCGTGACGAACGTGCTCGGCGAGCACGCGCAGCACGCGGAAATCGACGGGTCGGAGCGCCAGCTGGCGTCCGCGCACCGACGCGCGGCGGCCAAGTCGATCGACCCGAAGATCGCCCGGGCCGATGAGCGGCCTCACGAGGGTCCACGTCGAGAGAATGTCGCGCACGACCTGCGGCGCGTCGACGAGGTCGCCATTCTGGTCTACCTGGACAGTGACGTAGTGCGCGCCGGCAAATCGGTGGCGTGCGCCGTTCGGCATTGCAAGGGCGACGTTCGGCTGGCTCAGAGCGTCGGCGCGAGCGGCATGGATCGCATCGATGCTGGCGCGTCCGAGCTGGATGGTATCGATAACCGTTAGGCGATGTTCGGCGAATCCTAACGAGTATACGCTTGGAAGGGCAGCGATCTCCACGCGGCAGCCAACGCGCAGCAGCCCCTCCGCCAGACCTCGCAGCCGGCCCAGATGCTCGCCGAGCACGAGGACGCGGCCGTCGGGCCGCGTGAGCTCGGCGATTGCGTCAGGTGAGGGCGTGGGGAGACGGCCGATGCGTGTTGAAGATG
This sequence comes from Gemmatimonadaceae bacterium, assembly GCA_035280125.1. Taxonomy (GTDB): domain Bacteria; phylum Gemmatimonadota; class Gemmatimonadetes; order Gemmatimonadales; family Gemmatimonadaceae; genus AG2. The sequence continues at coordinate 1,058 of DATEGN010000238.1, forward strand.
AAGCCATCTGATTCCGACAAAGTGCTTCGCGGCGGGAATCGTTACGTCATCGGGGCCTCGGTGATCAGCAGCCCGTTACGGAGACCGATTCTTCTTCACGCGCACGCATGTGCCTTTCCATTTCTGCCCGAATAACCAATGAACGCTGCCGACTGGTTCGAGCGTGCGCGTGCTGCGCGTGCAGCTCATGATCTCGAGCGATGTCGAAGCGTTGCCGCTCAGCATCGGCGCGGTGCTTCGACATTGGCGACAGACGCGACAGCGCGCCTTTCGCCTCGTGATGCCGGGCGGTCCGCGGTCACGCGAGATGCCACGCGAGCCCAGTGAGAACGGCGATCAGCTGGCCGACGAGAACGTCCCCCGGATAGTGCACACCAAGAAATACGCGCGACGCGCCCACCAGAAGGGCAATCGCAATCAGCGGCGCCGCAAGGGATGGAAAGGCCATCGCGTAGCCGAAGGCAACCGCCATGGCCGCAGCCGAGTGCCCCGAGGGGAATGAGAATCGGTCCGGCTCGACGACGAGCGTAACGCAATCGAGCGCGTTCGATGGGCGCGGCCGGTTGACGGTCCTCTTTACAACTTGTACAACCAGGTGTGAGAAGACGAGCATCGCTACTGTTTGCCGCGCCGCGTCGGCGATGGCCCCGCCGAGAAATAGCGGAACGGTCGCCGTGAGCACCGAGCAGGACACGCCGCCCAGGTGCGTGATGACCGTCCAGAACAGACGTTGACTGCGTGAGCCGGCTGGATCGACGAGACAGCGCGCGAAGAGCGCGCGGTCTCGATCGGCGAGTCGAGTGAACAGAGTGGCGCTGAGCATGGAAACCTCCAGCCAGAGTCGTGCGAGGCCGGTAGCGGGAGCGCCGAACGATCCACCGGCTCGGCGTAAGCATAGGGCGTCGAGGTAACGCTTCCCGTAGCACCGCGTGCCGGCTGAGTAACGAACAACGGGCGAAGGAGGGCACGCGATGGACGTCACCGTCTCACGATCGTGACGTAATCGTCGCCGATACGTGACGCGCGTCGGCGACACTCCGGCCAAGGTATGACATGAGAGAATACGAAACAGCGCTGCGCGTTCTCTTCTGCACGGACACGTATCCACCGCAGGTAAACGGAGTATCGGTGGTGACGGCGCTGTCGGTGTCGGGGCTGCGACATCGCGGTTGGAGCTGCGGCGTCGTCTTGCCGCGGTATCCGCGCGAGTCGTTCGACGCCTTCGACGCGCTGCACTTCGGAGATGGGGTGGCGGATACCCATTTCACCCTGCCGAGCATCCGGTTCCCACCGTATCCGGACCTTCGACTCGCGGCGCCGCTCTACGGTGCCGTGCGGCGAGCGGTAGCCCGCTTTCAGCCGGACCTCGTCCACTGTGAGACCGAGTTCATGATCGGCCGGCTAAGTCAGATCGCCGCCGCGCGCGCCGGCCTCCCTATCGTCACGTCGTACCACACGGATTTTGGGCGCTACACGCACGCGTATGGTGTCCCGTGGCTGCACTCGACCGTCACGTCATATCTCGCTCGCTTTCACCGGCGCGCGCAACGCACGTACACGCCCTCCGAGCCAGCTCGTCAGGATTTGCTCAACATGGGTGTTCGCGACGTCGAGGTCTGGGGGCGCGGCGTCGACGTGCAGCTCTTTCATCCGAGCAAGCGCAGCACGCCGCTACGCGAAGCGCTCGGCCTGACCGAGAAATTCGTTTTCGTTCATGTCGGGCGCCTCGCGGCAGAAAAAAACGTGCACGTCGTGCTCGACGCATTTCGTCAGGCGCGGAAGCTGTTACCGCGGGGCTCGGTGCACCTTCTCGTCGCCGGGAGCGGACCTGCCGAGCCGGAGTTGCGGCGGCGCGCTTCCGGATCGGTCACGTTCCTCGGAAATCTCGATCGGCAGAACCGATTGCCGGATATGTACGCGAGCGCGGATGCGTTCGTCTTCGCGTCGCTTACAGAAACCCTGGGACTCGTCGTCCTCGAGGCGATGGCGAGTGGGTTGCCTGTGGTTGCGGTCGCCGCGGGAGGTGTGGTCGATCATCTCCAGGACGAGCGGAATGGTCTCGCGGTCGCGCCCGGCAGCCTAACGGGAATGACAGATGGGCTCAAAAATGCGATGCTGCGCCTCGTGCGTGAACCGGGGTTGCGGGGAACGCTCTCCGAGCGGGCGCGACGCACGGCCGAGGCGCGGAGTTGGCAGTGCGAGCTCGACCGGCTCGAGGAGAGTTATCGCGAAGTGCACGCCGGCTGGGTGACACGACGAGGACGCTCCACGCCAGCAACGCCGAGCTTCTCGCTCGCGCGCTGAACCGGCGTCGCGAACACTTGTCAGCGGTGCGAAATTAAGGAGTTGCGGTGCGACCCGACGTCGCAGTCGCACGTGGCTCGAGGGCAATTCCATGGCTGACACACCGTTCA
>DATEGN010000239.1:0-2365 GCA_035280125.1 Gemmatimonadaceae bacterium
TCACGCGCTGACAGCCTCAGTTGATCTCAGACAATGACCGACCACCAAGCACCAGTGCCGTGAACAACCACGCACTCCGCGTCATCGAGTTTCCGCGCGTCCTCGAGCTTGTCGCCGGCCGCGCAACATCGGAGCTCGGTGCGGCGCTGATAAGGCGGTTGGAGCCTCACACCGATCGCCAGCTTCTCGAGGGTGAGCACGCGCGCGTCGCCTCGGTGCGATCGATCATTCAAGGCGAACAACCGTGGCATCCCGAGCCGTTGCCGAATCTCGTTGCGGCGTTGGCGCGGTTGCGCGTCGAAGGCGTCGTCTGGAGTGGCGCCGAGCTCCTCGCCGGTGCCCAGCTGCTGCGATCCTCGCGGCGCACGCGTGACGCGCTGAGGGACGAGCGTCGTCCCGCGCTGGCGCGAGCGGTGCTCGCCCCGCTCGCCGACCGTCTGCTCGCGGTGAAGCCACTCGAGGATTCGATCGAGCGCACGTTTGATGACGACGGTTCGGTGAAAGACGATGCGTCTCCGGCGCTCCGCCGCGTCCGGCGCGAGCTCCGCGCCGCGGAAGGCGAGCTCGTTAGGCTGCTCGAACGCGTGATCGAGCATCTCGAGCCGCATCATCGAGTGTCGGACATGTCCGTCACGGTGCGCGAGGGCCGGTACGTCATCCCGGTCCGTCGCGAGGGCCGAGGCAGCGTCGGCGGAATCGTCCACGGCACGTCCGCGACGGGCGCGACGCTCTTCGTCGAGCCGCCCGCGGCCGTCGAATTCGGCAATCGTATTCGCGAGCTCGAGGCCGAAGAGCGTGAAGAAGTCGATCGGATTCTCCGCGAGCTCACGGAGTCGCTGCGTCCTCATCGCGAAGCAATGATCGATGCGACGGACGCGCTCGCGGCGCTCGATGCGCTCTTTGCGCGCGCGCGCTTCGCGCTCGAGTTTCGCTGTCTGGGCACGACCATCGTTTCGGCGAGCGACGGGTTTATCGTGCGCGATGGGCGTCATCCGTTGCTGCTGGCGCAGGGTATCGCGGTCGTTCCTTTTGACCTCGAGATGGATGCAGCGCAGAGGACGTTGCTCGTTTCCGGACCGAACACGGGCGGCAAAACGGTCCTCCTCAAGGCCCTCGCGCTCATCTCGGCGATGGCGCAATCGGGCATCCCGGCGCCAACTGGTGCGGAGAGTCGCGTCGCCGCCTACGACGACTTCTTCGCCGACATCGGCGACGAGCAATCGATCGAGGCGAGTCTCTCGACCTTCAGCGCGCATGTGAAGAATCTCTCGGAGATCATGCGTTCGGCGTCGCCGAGCTCACTCGTTCTCATCGACGAGTTGGGTTCCGGGACAGATCCCGTCGAAGGTTCGGCGCTCGGATGGGCAGTGCTCGAGGCACTCACGCATCGCGGTACGATGACGATCGCGACCACGCACCTAGGCGCGCTGAAAGAGCTGGCGACCGAAGTGCAAGCCGTGGTGAACGCCTCGCTTCAGTTCGACGCGGACGCACTCGCGCCGACGTACCGGCTGATCAAGGGAATTCCCGGACGCTCGTATGGAATTTCTATCGCGCGGCGTCTCGCGTTGCCCGAAGACGTCGTTGCGCGGGCGGAGGAGCGCCTTCCACAGCAAGAACGCGACGTCGCCGCTTTGATCGAGCAGTTGGAACAGCGAAGCGAGGCACTCACCGTTCGTGATCGGGAGACAGCCGCGATTCTCGACGACGCGCGTAAGCGCATGGCGGATCTGGCTCGGCGTGAGCACAACGTGCGCGAGCGAGAGCGGCGCGCCGAGCGGGAATCGAGACAGGAGACACGCCGTTACCTGCTGGACGCGCGCCAAGAGATCGAGCGCACGCTGAGGGAGCTCCGCAAAACGGAGAGCGCGACGCTCGAGGAAGCCGCGCGAGAAGCGCGCCACCAGGCCGAGCAGCTCGCCGCTCGTCAGGCGGAGGAGCTGGAGCGGTTGGATCGCGAGGAGGCGAATGTCGCGCGGCGAGAGAGCGCGCGAGCGACTCCGCCGCGCGGTGCTACCCGCGAGATAACCGTTGGCACGTGGGTCGACTTGGCAACACTCGGTGGGAAACAGGCGCGCGTCGTCGAGATACGCGACACCAGTGCAGTGGTCACTGTTGGAGCGATCAAGATGACGGTACCTCTCTCATCATTAACGCCGAGCGAAGAGGCCCCGCTCCAAGTCGCGATCTCATCGACGGCCGATCACCCAGACGAGATAGCGCCCACAGAAATCGACCTCCGTGGCATGCGCGTCGACGAGGCCGAGGGCTTTGTGATGCAGGCTCTCGATGCGGCGGTACGTGCCGATCTACGTTCCTTGCGTATCATTCACGGGAAGGGAACGGGCGCGCTGCGCGAGCGCGT
>DATEGN010000240.1:0-8390 GCA_035280125.1 Gemmatimonadaceae bacterium
ATGAGACCGTTGAGCCCGGGACTAATTATGCCGTTGTGCGCGCGCAGCAGGACCTACGGGGCGGCGAAGCTGGTGTGAGCGTCATTGGAACCGCCGTCAATCGGGCACTCGATCAGTGGTCTACTCCGTTCGTGCACCGCAGCGCGTACACCGGCGGTGCCACCTTCCGCAATCGCTTTCACAACAAGGAGTACGAGCTCTTCGGACAGGTTGCGGCGTCGCAGGTCATGGGTTCAGCGGAAGCGATCGACAGCACGCAACGGTCATCGGTCCACTATTACCAACAGCCCGGCGACAAAGTCATCGAGGATCCCACGCGCACGTCACTCAGCGGCCACTCGGAGCAACTCAAGTTCGGCAAGTACGGCGGCGGGATCACGCGATTCGAATCGAGTCTCTTGCGAATGTCGCCAGGCTTCGAGGTCAACGATCTGGGTTATCTACGGCGCGCCGATATTCTCGACTGGAGCACGTGGGCGGCGTTGAGTTTCCAGAATGCTCATGGCATCTACCGCTGGGCGCAGGTCAACGGTAACCATTGGGAGCAGTGGAACACGTCGGGGGCGAGGCTCGAGAACGCATTCAATTTCAATGGGCACATGGGTCTGCTCAACAACTGGGATGTGCACCTAGGAAGCACCTTTGCGCATCTCACGCCGAGCTATTGCGACCGATGCACGCGCGGCGGGCCGCTGCTGCGCCAATCGCGCTCGATCTATCCGTGGGGCGGCTTCAACAGCGACAGCCGACGGCCCGTGTCCTACGGGTTCTGGGTCAACGTGAATTACGGTGACGGTGGCCGTTCGTTCGGCACGAATCTGAGTCCGTATCTCGGCCTCCGCTTCTCGACGCGCATGCAGGCCACGATCGGGCCAAACGTCTACTGGGGGAAGGACAACACGCAGTGGTTCGGCAACTTCAGCGACGCGTCGAACATCATGCATTACAGTTTCGCTCATCTCGACCAGCACCAGGTCTCGCTGAGCACGCGAATCGATTATGCGCTGACGAAAGACCTGACGTTCGAGTTCTACGGCCAGCCATTCGTGGCGACCGGCGTCTACACGAACATCCGTGAAACCAGCGCGACCCCTCGCGCAGCGTCATACGATGCTCGGTTCCAGCCATTCGTGCCGCCCGGGGGCACGGACACGGCGTTCAAGACCATTCAACTCCGCAGCAACTCGGTGCTCCGCTGGGAGTATCGCCCAGGCTCGACGCTGTATCTCGTATGGACTCATGGCCGGGAACACGATACGAACCAGTACTCGGATCGGCCGTGGATGACGGACTACGACGATCTATTCCGGATTCATCCGACGAATACGTTCCTCATCAAGGTGGCGTATTGGATGAACCGATGAACCGGAAAGCCTAGAAGAGCGAGGCGAAAATTACGAGCCGAGAGCTACGCGCCGAGACGATCGGCAAAGAGCGGGGCCATGCGAAGGGCGTCATTGAAAGCGTGAAAACGACTCCGATGACGCCCTCCGCATTGCCTCGCCCTTCTGCCGGCTCTTTCGGCGCCTAGTTTTCGGCTCGTAGTTTTCGGCTCGCTCTTCTACGCTTTCCACTAACGGGACCTATATGCAGTTCATGCTGCTGATCTATGTCGACGATTCCATGCTCGCCTCGCTTCCAGCGGGCGAGTTCGATTCGATGATGCGTGACTGCCTCTCGCACGCCGACGAGCTGCGCGAGCAGGGGCCACTGCTCGACTCTCAGCAGCTCGAGCCCGCGTTGACGGCCAAGTCGATTCGTACCCGTGGCGGCCGCCTAACGGTCACCGACGGTCCCTTCGCCGAGGCGAAGGAGGTCCTGGGCGGCTTCAACCTCATCGAGGCGGATAACATTGACGAGGCCGTCAAGATCGCGATGTCGTTCCCGTGGTCGAAGATCGGATGTGTCGAGGTACGGCCCGTGAGGGATATCGCGGGAGTGCGGCGTCGAGTGTACGCGGAGAAAGACTCTGCCCTGAAGGCTGGATAGCTGCGTACGGCTAGAGCCGTCGTTCTAGAGCCCCCTTGCCGCACCCAATTCATTGCCCGATCGTCATAAGAGGACTCTAGCCCCCTTATGCGCTCCCCCTTGCTAGTCATACTCGGCGTCGCGTTAGGCCTCTCCTTCCAGCCTTCGCACGCTCAGGCTCCTGCCCTTCGCGTCATCCGCGTCACCCCGACCACCGACGCGAATCCCATGCAACAGATCAGCGTCACCTTCGACCGTCCGGTCGCGGGGTCGCTCGATCATGCCGTCGATCCGGCCACCATCTTTCGCATCGAGCCTAACGTGCGCGGTCGGCTCGAGTGGCGCGATCCGGTTACCATACGCCTAACGCCGAGCGCTCCGCTCGCTCCGGGAGCGCAGTACACCGTCACCATCGCAAGCGGATTTCATGCGATGGACGGCAGTTCCCTTCCCGAGCCCTATCACTTCATCTTCCGCGCGCACGGGTCGATGCTTCTCACCGGCGCACCCGCCGGGCCGTTAGGTGCGATTGCCGATCATGTCGCGCCTAACCAGCGTTTCGCGCTCGTCTACTCCTCGCCGGTCGACCTCCCGACGCTCTCGGGTACCGCGTACATCGAGCTGAGCGCGACCTGCGGCGGCCAGAACGTCGTTCGACTCGACGCGCTGTCTCAACGGCCGATCGAGAGTGATGATGCGATGCAAATCCGCGAAGCCGGCGGCTATGAGCGTGATCGGTCCACGGATTCACTCCGCCGCGTCGTGGTGCTCGCGCCGCGTGCCCCGCTGCCTCACGCCTGCAATGGCCTGCTCGTGGTACCCACGGAGCTCACGGCCGAGGGATCGCGCGGCAGCGGACGCTGGTCGTTCGCGACGTACGGCGATCTCCGGATCACGTCCGTCGAGTGCGCCGAGGCCACGCCGACCTGCCCGACAGGGCCACTCAACGTCACGTTCACGAACCCCGTCCGCGGCTCCGAAGTCGCGAAACGCGTCCGGATTTTCCCGCAAACACAGTTTAGCGTTCGCGACACAGCAGCCGAGGCGACGACCTGGACGCTCGACGCGAACCTTCGCCCGCGCGTCGGCTACGCCGTGATTGCCGATACCGCCTTACGAGACGTCTTCGGTCAGTCGCTTCGCGGCAACCCCGCCGCCGGCTTTCGCACGACCGGCTACGCCCCGACAATCATCCACGCCCTCGGCCACGTGCTCGTGGAGCGAAAGGGATTTCGCACGCTTGCCGTGCAGAACGTGAACGTCGACACAATCGTCGCGACGATTGCTCCGGTGCCCGACAATCTGGCGCCGAGGATTCTGAGCCGCGATTCGTGGCGGGACGACTCGCTCTGGTCCACGCTGCTCCGCGGCGCGAACACGCTGCGCATTCCGACGAAGCCCGGCACGCCGCTGGATCACGGACTCATTACCGCCATCCCGCTGCCGATTGCCGACGCTGGCCACGGCGCGTCGCCGTTGTTCGCCGTTCGCGTCGACGGGCGTGGTGCCGCCGGGCCGGCCGTCGTCAGCGGCGGTCAAGTCTCGGCGACCATCGTTCAAGTCACCGACCTTGGCGTCCACGCGAAGATCGGGCTCACCGAAGGCGCAGTCTGGGTCACGGGCGTGAGCGATGGTGTGCCGCGTGGTGGAGCCACGGTTGCGCTGCACGACGCCTTTGGACGAGTCATTGCGACGGCGACGACAAACGCCCAGGGCCTGGCCCGCTTCGCCAATTTCCGCGCGCTTCCACCACGACCAGATACGGGCGCTGCGCGCCGCTACTCTGGCTTCGAGGGTTTCGTAACGGCTCAACTGGCGGATGACCGTGCCGTCGTCGCGATCAACGAGTGGGACCCGGATCTCTCGCCCTGGCGCTTCAACGCCTTTGCTGCCTGGGGTGACGATCGGCTGCCGTTGGCAGGTGCGGTGTTCACCGAACGCGGGATCTACCGGCCAACGGAGCGGGTCTACGCGAAGGCGATCATTCGGAATGGCTCGTTAGGCTCGCTCCACGCACCGCCGGCTGGTGACTCGATCAAGTGGCTCTTCCACAATCGCGATGATGGAATGCTCCGCGAGGTGACAGGTGCACTGTCACCCTTCGGAACTTCAGATCAATCGATCGAGTTGCCAGCCAACGCGCCCGTCGGCTACTACAGCCTGGACGTGCAGGTGAAGCGGCTCGGAAAATGGCGCAACGTCGCGCAGACCAATTACCGTGTCGCCGAGTATCGCCCACCGGAGTTTCTCGTCGACCTGGCCAAGGCGGATTCTACCGGTCTGCCTGGCGGCAAGATCACGGCGAAGCTTCAGGCGCGCTATCTCTTCGGTGCTCCGATGGGACGAGCGGCTGTCTCGTGGCAGGCGCGACAGACGCCTGTGTCGCCGTGGGAGCTCCAGATCCCCGGCTTCGAGGGCTGGTACGTCGGCGACTCGGGAGGCTGGTGGGAGGAGGATCACGACAGCCAGGAGTCCCGCGTCTTCGCGAGCAGCACCGACACGCTCGACGCCCGCGGCGGTGGCAGCTACACGGCGACGATTCCCGATGCACAAAAGGGCCGACCCGCGCGTATGACCATCGAAGCGACAGTCACGGACGTGAATCGTCAGGCGGTCGGCGCCAATACGTCCGTGATGGTGTACCCGGCCGAGTTCAGCATCGCGGCCAAGCCGTTAGGCACGGCGTACTTCTGGCGTGTGGGAAACGAGCAGCCGATCAGCCTTGCCGCCGTCACACCCGATGGCAAGAGGGTCGCGGGCGTATCGATTCATGGTACGGTTGTTCGCCGCGAGTGGCACCGCGTACGCCGCGAGCGCGACGGCGTGTCGGCGCTCGTCGGCGAGTGGGTATCGGACACAGTGGGCCACTGCAATCTCACAACGACCGACACGGTCTCGGCCTGCAAAGTGAAACCTAACGACGGCGGGATTTATATCGCGAGCTTCAACGCGACCGACCATGGCGGCCGCGTTGCGACGACGAGCTTCGAGCGGTGGGTGGTCGGCCCCGGTTGGGTGCCGTGGAGCGACGAGACGCAATTCAAGATGGATGTCATCGCCGATCGGCCGCGCTATTCCGTCGGTGATACAGCGACAGTGCTGTTTGCCTCGCCCTTCACCAACGCCGAAGCATGGGTCACCGTCGAGCGCGAGGGCTTGATCGAGCAACGGCGCATTCGCATCACCGCCGGTTCTACCACGCTCAAATTCCCGATCACGGAAGCGTTCGCGCCTAACGCATTCGTCTCGATTCTCGTTGCGCGCGGACGCAGCGCTCCGCCAGGCTCGCTCGACGACGATGGCCGTCCCACGATTCGCGTCGGCTACGCCGAGCTCCGCGTCACCCCCGAGGTGAAGCGGCTCACTGTCGCATTGGAGCCAGACAAGGCCGAGTACCGCCCCGCGGACTCCGCGCACGTCCGTGTCCGCGTGCGTGACGCCGCGAGTCACGGTTCCAAGAGCGAGGTCACGCTCTGGGCTGTGGACGAGGGCGTGCTCGCACTCACCGGATACAAGACTCCCGATCCGATCGACCTCCTCTATCGTGAACGCGGCCTCGGCCTGCGCCTCGCGAGCAACATGACGTCAGTGGCGCCGCAGATCCCCGAGGGCGAGAAGGGAAAGCGCGAGGCTGGTGGCGGCGGCGGCGCATCTGGAGCCGAGATTCTGCGCTCGCGCTTCAAGACAACCGCCTTTTTCCTGGGCTCTGTCGTGACCGACGCCGATGGTAATGGAGTCGCCGGCGCGAAGTTGCCCGATAACCTCACGACGTTCCGAGTCATGGCCGTCGCCGTCACCGCCGGCGATCGGTATGGCAAAGGCGAATCGAGCATTCTCGTAACTCGGCCGCTGCTCGCGCGGCAAGCGCTCCCGCGCTTCATTCGCGCGGGCGACAGCTTTAGCGCCGGCGCTGTTATCAACCGTCGTGACGGCGCCGCGGTCAGCGTCAGCGTGAAGTCAACGACAACCGGTGTGACACTTCGTGGGACCGCCGAGCGGGCGGTGACGCTCGCTGCCTTACGAGGCACCGAGGTGCGCTTCCCGTTTCAGGCGACGCGCGGCGACAGCGCCACCTTCCGCTTCGACGTCAGTGACGACAAGAACGCAGACGCCGTGCAACTCAAGATTCCCATTCGTCCGGACTATCATCCGGTCACGCACACGATCGCTGGGGTCTTGCGCGACACTGGGACCGTCGCTTTCTCGCTCCCCGCGAACATCGATCCGGAGCGTTCGCGCCTCACGTTGAACGTCGGCGGGTCGCCCATCGCGGCACTGCGCGGCATTTATCGCTCGATTCGTGTCTATCCATACGATTGCACCGAGCAGGTCACCAGCGAGGCAATGCCGATCATCGCGTTGTATCGGCTTCAGCCGAAGAGTGCCGACTCCACGCTCGGTCCGGACCCGCGGCGCGAGATCGAGCGTGCAGCTGCGGTTCTCACCGGCAGGCAGCGCACCGACGGTGCGATCGGCTACTGGTCGCCCACCGATTGGTCGAACGCGTGGCTCAGTGCCTACGCCGGACTCGCACTTCTCGACGCGCGCGCCGCGGGTATCAGGATCGACACACTCGTGCTCTCGCGTCTCGCCGACTACCTGTCCGCATCGTTGCATGGGACGGCTGTCGCCAGCTTCACCCCAGTGATGAGCTGGTACAACCGACGCGAGATGTCGCTGCGCGACCAGCTCGCGGCCATCGATTTCCTGAGCCGTTTCGGGAGAGCCGACGTCGCCTCGGAGAACGAGCTGTTACGGAGTGCCGCGCAGCTCTCGCTGGAAGATCGCGGTCGATTCGCCGTGGTCCTTGCGCGACGCGGACAGATGGAGTCCGCACGGCGACTCATGGAAGCAACCTGGAACTTCGTCCGCGTCGATGGAAGACGAGCGGTGATTCCAGATTCGACGCTTCTACCGTTCTACTTTTCTTCGACCGTGCGGCCCTACGCAGAAATACTCATGGGCACGTTGGCGGTCGACCCCAATCATCCGCTCCTCGGTCCGCTGGCGGAGGCGATCATCGCGCAGGGTCGCGCCGACGGCAGCTGGTTCTGGACGACGCAAGACCTCGGGGCGGGCGCGGCGGCGCTGGCCGCGCTCGAGCGTCGGCAGCACGAGCTCGGCAATCGCACCGTGCGCGTCAGCGCGGGAAAGCGTGTCCTGTTCAATGCCGCTGCGGCGACGTCGCCTGACTCGAGCGTGAACTTGCAGGGACTTCTCAAGCGACAGTCAGGCGAGAATGTGCTGCCGGTTGCGTTGCAGGCCAGTCCAGGAGATGGCGCGGCTTATTACTATCTCACGGTTACTGAAGTGCCCTCGAGCCAGCCCGTCACTCCGGAAGAACACGGCATCCGAGTCGAGCGCTGGTACGAGCGCTTTGACACGGGCACGCCGGTCACGACGGTCGCCGAGGGCGATCTCGTGCGCGTGCGATTGCGGATCACGGTGCCGGCGACGCGAACGTTCGTTGTTCTCGACGATGCGTTGCCCGCGGGCCTCGAGGCAGTGGACCTGAGCCTGCGCACAGCGGCCGCGGTTCCGGGGCCAGGCGTCAAGCCTAACGATAGCGAGCAGCAGCAGGAGGAAGCGGAGAGCGAGTCGACAGAGGGTCCGACCTGGTACGGCATGTGGGACTGCGGCTGGTGGTCACCTTTCGATCATCGCGAGCTGCGCGACGATCGCGTCGTCTACTCCGCGGCGATGCTCTGGGGTGGAACCTATACGGCGACGTACATCGCTCGCGCCACCACTGCGGGCACGTTCATAAAACCCCCCGCGCACGCCGAGGAGATGTATAACCCGGCCGTGTACGGCCGGAGCGATGGTGGAACCTTTGTCGTGACGCAGCGCGGACAATGACTCTGAAGCGCGCTCTGATTGGAGTGGGGTTGATGTTGGTCGCGCTCCTTGGCAGCGCGGCGGCGTGGATCTCGTGGCCATTGCCCTCGCTCGCCCCGACCGCGAGCGAGCAAGGCCTAACGATCGTCGATCGCAATGGGTTGACGCTGCGCTCGACGCGTGCGTCCGATGGTAGCCAGGCACGCTGGACGTCGTACGACCAGATCGACCCCGATCTCATCAACGCCTTCGTCGCCGTGGAGGATCGGCGATTCTGGGAGCATTCGGGCGTTGACCTGCACGCGATCGCGCGTGCCGCGAGGGACAATGTGCGCGCGCGTCAGGTGGTCTCCGGCGCGTCGACGATCACGATGCAGCTTGCTCGTCTCGTGCAACCCGCAGGCCGGAGCTGGGGAGGCAAGATCACACAGATGCTCTGGGCGCTTCGGCTCGAGCGCCATCTCACCAAACAGCAGATTCTGGAGCAATATCTCAACCGCATCGAGCTCGGTCAGGCAAACGTCGGCGTCAGCGCCGCATCGACGCTGTACTTTGGCCGCTCCGCTGCGCAAGTCAGCTTGGGC
>DATEGN010000241.1:0-3625 GCA_035280125.1 Gemmatimonadaceae bacterium
CGCGAGCGACGCGGCGCGTATCGTTTCCATCGAGCGCGCATCCGTGATCGCGATGTCCCCGTCCATCTCGCCAACGATGCGACGGATTGCCGGCGCGACGGCGGTGGGGTCGCCACCGGCACGCGTCACGAGTGAGACCGCCGACTGCACTTCCTGCGCGTACGGGATGTAGGCCTCGATCAGAGGCTCGGTGGACAGGTCACGCTGTCGTTCGCCAGCGACGACGCCGACGATCGTGGACCACTGCGAAGAGTCGTTAGGCACCTTGTCGAAGGTGATGCGCTGTCCCACCGGGTCCTGTCCCTTGAAATACCTCTGCGCGATCTGTTCGTTGATGATGAGCACGGGAGGAGTGTCGTGCTTGTCCGCCGTTGTGAACACCCGCCCGCGCAACAAACGGACATGCATCACGCGAAAGTAATCCGGCGTCACCGACCGATGCGTGATCTCCGTGTAATACTCGCCCGCGGGACGACCGGCGACAACGAAGTCGCTCGTGTACCCAGTGCCCGCGAGTGGCGGTACGGTGGTGAGGGCGGCGCCTTCGACACCGGGAAGCCCTCTGATCCGTTCGACGAGCTCCTCGAAAAAGAGACGCTGCTGGGCAGTCGAGTCGTACTTCGGTCCCGACAGTGCAATCGGCGTCGCGAGCACGCCACGCGGATCGAAGCCCGGATCGACATTCATCAGCTCGCGGAAGCTACGCACCAGCAACCCGGCGCCTAACGTCAAAATAACCGCGAGCGCGACCTCGCCGACGACGAGCCACTCCGTCCACCGGCGCATGCGTCGCGAATCGCCACCGCGACCTCCCTCCTTCAAAGACTCCGCCGGACTGCGACGGCCGATCCAGAATGCAGGCGCCGTCCCGAAGAGAATGCCGCTGCCGAGCACGATCAGGCCAACGTAGCCGAGCACCGTCCAGTCGAGCTCGAAGTGCGATGACCGGAGCATACCGCCAGGGAGCAGCGCCTCGAGTACTCGAATTCCAACGACGCCAACGATGACGCCAGCAATACCGCCGAGCACGGAAAGGACGAGACTCTCAGTGAGGGCTTGCTTCGCGAGCCGCGGCCGGCCCGCGCCAAGCGTTAGGCGGAGGGCGGCCTCGCGCTCGCGGCCAGCGGCTCGAACGAGAAGCAGGTTGCCCACGTTCGCACAGGCGATGAGGAGCAGCAGCGCAACCGAAGCGAGGAGTACGAGCAACGGCAAGCGCGTGTCGCCGACAAGGAACCGATGCAGGGGCGTGAGGCCCGCGCCCATGTACTTGTTCGTCTCCGGATACTGCTGCTTCAGCCGATTCACGACCGTCTGAAGCTGCGCGTTTGCCGTGTGAACGGTAGCGCCAGGTGCGAGCCGAGCAATTGCCCGCGCGATGTGGGCGCGGCGAAAGAAGATCTGTCCGCGGAATTCCGGCTTCCACGCCATCGGCTGCCAGAAATCCACGCCCTCCACGGGAAAGCTGAACCCCGCCGGCGCCACACCGACGATCTGCATCGGAGCGCCATCGATGCGAATGGTGCGGCCAACGACGTGTGGATCGGTGCCGAAGCGCTCACGCCACAGTCGATCGGATATCACCAGGTCGTGCGCGACGCCGCTTGCAGACCAGGTCTCGTCAGGCATCAATGCCCTGCCGAGCTGCATGCGGACGCCGAGGATGTCGAAGAAGTTGCCGGTGACCCCACTCGCCTTGAGGATCACAGGCGTGCCCTCGCCCGTGAGCGTCGACTGCCCAGCTCCCTGGTAATACAATGCGACGTCCTGAAACGCGCGAACCTGTTCTTTCCAATCAAATGCATTTGCGGGGGCGCAGATCTGTTCGTGCCAGCCCTTTTCCGGATTCTCTTCCCACAGCATAACGAGACGGCCCGGATTCGCGAACGGAAGTGGCTCGAGGATCTCCGCGTTGACGGCGGAAAAGATGGTCGTATTCGCACCGATTCCCAACGCGAGCGTGATGATTGCCGCGCCGGCGAGCACTGGCGCACGACGCAGCGTTCGCAACGCATAACGAGTATCGGCAGTGAGCTCCTCGAGCCAGCGGCCGCGGACGTCGCGGTGGGCTTCCTTCGTCGGCTCGACGCCACCGAAGTCACGCAGTGCACGACGACGCGCTTCACCCGGCGTCATGCCCGCCCGCAGGTTCTTGTCGGTCTCCATCTCGATGTGAAATCGGAGCTCCTCATCGAGTTCACGCTCCGCGCTCCCTCGGCGAAAAAGGGCGCGCAATCGCGCGCGAATGCCTTTGACGCTTGCCATTGAATCGATCCTCAGCTGACCTGCAGGATGAGCTCGACGGCTTCGACGTAGCGCCGCCAGCTGGCGGCTTCGGCACCCAGCGCTCGGCGTCCATCGCGTGTGAGCTCGTAGTACTTCGCTCGGCGGTTGTTCTCCGTCGTGCGCCATTCACTCTCGATCCAGCCCTTTTGCTCCAGCCGCTGAAGTGCCGGGTAGAGCGAGCCCTGATTGACGTCGAGCACGCCACGCGAGAATTGCTGGATGCGCTGGCTGATCCCCCAGCCATGCATTGGCGCGAGGGTGAGGGTTTTCAAGACGAGCAGATCGAGCGTGCCGCGAAGTACATCGGCAGCGGACGGGACAGGTGCCATCAGTCGGGAGTGGCAGAGTCGAGAAACGCGCTTCTCTAGGATTCCGACAGAAGGTGAGTGGCGTCCTGTCGGAAGTCAAGAGAAGCGACGTGGCGCCTCGTCTCAGAGCTGACCGACTTGCGCCCCCCAGCGCTCGACCGTTGCGCAATAGCTCGGATCGTCGTAGCGCGATGGCAGAAACCACTTGGCGTACTCCGGCAACCCGCTGGCCGTAACGTGTGCCGCGAGCAGGTCAGCCCCCGCGTGCGATGCCATGATGCCGAAGCCAGACAGCGCGCCTAACACATATGCTCCCTCGACGGCGAGCGGGCCAACGACTGGACGATTCTCGCGCGTCTTGCAGTAAAAGCCGCCGTCGACGACTCCCTCCGCGGCACGACCGAAGTACGCCGACATGTCAGGCATCATCCGCGCACTGCCGCGGAGAGTGAGTTCGCCGTACGTCGGGTCGAAACGCGGCGGCCAGGCGTACGGTCGCGGCTCGATGTCGTACGTCCAGATGAGGTAAAGCTCATCGCCGTGTGGGCCGTCGATTGGCCGGATGTGCACGCCGCCCGGAAATGGTGAGAGCAGCCGAAGCGCGTTTTCGCTATTTCTCATCGCGATGCGTTCGGCATCCGTCCAGGGGACAGTGACAGGGTCGTTCCAGATCAGGAACGGAAAATTGCGTCCGATGACACGACGCGTGTCGCGAAATGTGAGCTTCGCGTGGAGCTCGTGAAAGAGCGGTAGCTCGAGATCGAGCATCCCGAGAAGCTCCGGCAGGCCAGGTCCGGCGGCGATCGCGACTCGCTCGGTCTCGATCCGACTTCCAGACTCCAGCCTAACGCTGTGCACACGCCCCCCTTCGGTCCCGATGCCGATCACTCGATCTCGCACGAAGGAAACGCCGGACCCGATTGCTCGCTTGAGCATCCAGGTGCCTAACGCGATCGCGTTCATCCAGCCGGCGCGCCGGACATGGAGCGCGGCTTTGACATCGGGTCCGAGACCGGGAAACGCCCGCCGAGCAG
>DATEGN010000242.1:0-6322 GCA_035280125.1 Gemmatimonadaceae bacterium
CGCACGCCAGCAAAAGCTTCGCTACGGAGAGAACCCCGATCAGTCGGCAGCGTTTTACGTGGACTTCCCCGGCGCCGGGCTGTCTTCCCTTCTTCAACGCGGAGGAAAGGAGCTCTCGTTCAACAACCTCCTCGACCTCGAGGGCGCGTTGTTAACGGTCGATCCATATGCCTCCGAGATCGCTTGCGCGATTATCAAACACACAACGCCGTGCGGGCTGGCAGTCGGCACGAGCGCGCTCGACGCATATCGGAAGGCACTCGCGTGCGATCCGGTCTCCGCGTTCGGCTCAGTGATCGCGTTCACCGTTCCCGTCGACGAGGCCACGGCGGACGTGGTGTCGGGCCTCTTCGTCGAGTGCATCGTCGCGCCGTCGTTCAGCGAAGAAGCCGTGGAGATTCTCGGTCGGAAAAAGAATCTTCGCGTGCTCGAGGGCCGCGCGTCGTGGGCCGCGCACGCACTCGATTACAAGCGCGTACGAGGCGGCGTCCTCGTTCAGGAGCGCCCCCACACGGTGATCGACGACGAAGGTTGGAAGCTCGCGACGACGCGCGAGCCAACAGCAGAAGAGCATCGCGATCTCCTGTTCGTGTGGCGCGCGGTGGCGGCAGTGAAATCGAACGCGATTGTGCTGGCGCGCGATTGCGCGACGATCGGCATTGGGGCAGGACAGATGTCCCGCGTGGACGCTGCGTTCCTCGCCGTGCACAAGGCGCAGCAGCAGGGGCACGATACGAAGGGTGCCGTGTTGGGCTCCGACGCGTATTTCCCCTTCCGCGACGGCATCGATCAAGCAGCCGAGGCAGGTGTAACAGCGATCGTCCAGCCCGGCGGTTCGGTTCGTGATGGCGAGGTGATTGCCGCGGCAAATGAAAGAGGGATCGCGATGGTTTTCACGGGGAGGAGACAATTCCGTCATTAGCGGCAGAAGGGCGGCGTTTTGGTGTGCCCTTGCCTGACATTTCCCTGACTGGGTTCACTTTCTTATCTCGTTCCCCTTACTCATCTTTCATCGTCCTACAGATGCCCGATCCGACTGCGCTCGGGCATGTTGCGTGAGTACGTAACGAAATCCAATGGCGACCTCGTCTTTCGCTCAACGTCCGTCTCGCGCTGAGAACCGCGCGCCGGCTAATGATCTCGACTATCGTCCGTCGTATATCGCGGCGGGCGTCGTCTCGCTCGCGGTATTCATCCTCTACCTCGTCACGCTCGCGCCATCGACGGCGATGTGGGACACGAGTGAGTACATCGCGGCAGCGTATACGCTCGGCCTTCCCCACCCGCCCGGTAATCCGTTGTTCGTGCTGGTCGGGCGTGTGTTCTCGATTATTCCGCTGTTCGGGCCGAACATCGCGACACGGATCAATGTGCTCGCGGCGCTCTGCAGTGCCGTCTCGGCGGGAATGTGGTTCCTCGTCACCGAGCGCGTGCTCGTTGGCTGGTTCCCGCAGCGCTGGCAGCGGATAACCGGCGGCGCGCTCGCGGCAATCATCGGCGCAACGGCGTTCACGGTCTGGAACCAATCGGTCGTCAACGAGAAGGTCTACACGGTATCGCTGGTCGGCATCGCGATCATCTCGTGGTTGATGATTCGCTGGTCCGACGAGCCTGATGGACGCAAGGCAGATCGGATTCTCGTGGTCGTGGCCTATTTGCTCGGGCTCGGATACGCGAATCACATGGGAGGCATGCTCGCTGCGCCAGCGGCCGCGGTCGCCGTTCTCGTGCGTCGGCCGCGTACTCTCATCCGCTGGCGTCTGATCGTTGCCTGCGCCGGCGCGCTCGCGCTGGGCGTGACACCATTCGCCATTCAGCCCATTCGGTCCGCCTGGATGCCCGCGATGAACGAAGGCGAGCCGACGGCATGCCGCAACGGTCTTCAGCTCAAGTGCACGCTCTCGAAGGGCACGTACGACGCGTTCATGTACAACTTCAATCGCGGTCAGTACGGGAAGCCCGATCTCAGCGACCGACAAGCGCCCTTCACGGCGCAGGTCGACATGTGGTGGTTCTACTTCAAGTGGCAATGGTTCCGCGATCCGCAGCTCAAGGCGCAAGTCGTCCAGGGCGTCTTCGGCGGATTGTTCCTCGTGCTCGGGCTTTTCGGGGGATGGGTGCATTACCAACGTGACCGGCGGAGCTTCTGGTACTTCGGTACCTACATGCTCACCGTCACGCTGATACTGATCTACTACCTGAATTTCAAATACGGCGCGTCGCAATCGCCGGAGCTGGGCGACAGCGTGCAGCGCGAGGTCCGCGACCGAGACTATTTCTTCCTTTGGAGCTTCTCGGCGTGGGGCGTGTGGGCCGCGTTAGGCCTGATGTACATCTGGGAGAATCTCGCGGCGCTGTTCGGCACCGAAGAGATCCGGTATGGGCGCGAGTCGGTCTTCCTGCCGAATCGTAAGAGTCTGCTCATGACGTCCTGGATTCTGCTCGTCGGCGGGATTCCGTTCCTGATGAACCTGCATACGGCGCCCCGTCGCGGACAGACTTACACGCGAGACTTCGCGCACGACCTGCTCAACTCGGTCGAGCCATACGGCGTTCTCGTTACCGTCGGCGACAACGATACGTTTCCTCTTTGGTACGCGCAGGAGGTCGAGGGCATTAGAAAAGACGTCGTCGTCGCGAACACATCTCTTCTCAACACCGATTGGTATACGCGGCAGCTGATCCGACGTCCGATCTTCGCCTTCGACGCGTCGAGAGGTCCAGCGGTCTATCGCAACACGGCGTGGCAAAGGCCCGCGACCTCGCCGCTCAAGATGACGCTCGACGAAGCGGACTCTGTCCCTCCGTACTGGCAGATCGACAAGCCCATGGTCTTCAAGGCCGGGTGTCATGCGGAGCCTAACGCGACGTGCGACATCAACGCGGTTATACCGCCGCATCTTCTTCAGCGTGCGGACCTGTTCGTGTTGCGCATGATCCAGGATTCCTGGCCTTCTCGGCCCATCTACTTCAGTCGTACCTCCGGTGGTTATGCCCGTGAGCTCGGGCTTGGCGATCACGTACTGACGCAGGGATTGGCGGCGAAAGTGTTCGTTCCGCCCAAGGCGTCGTCGCGCGATACGATGAACATCGGCGGGGATGGTTGGATGGACGTCAAGCGCACGTCCGAGCTGTGGAACAACGTTTTCCTCGGCGCCAAGTCGGTCATCCGATCGAACGACTGGATCGATCAGCCTTCGGTGGGCATTCCCTATCTCTACGTCGCCACCGGTATCGAGCTGTCTCAGGCGCTGATGACCCGCGGCGACAAGGCCGAGGCGAATCAGGTTTGGCATACGGCGCGGCAGGTTGCGGGGGCTGTGCACCTCGAGCGCATCATCGGCGACCAGCCGCCGAGTCCAGTGACGCCGGAGCAGTCGCCACTGGTGCCTGGCGAGTCCGAGGGCGTGCAGCTGCCGGTGAAGCCGGCGCCGGCGCAGAAGTCTCAGGAACCAGCAAAGCCCAAGGCGACGAAGAAGTAGGCAACTGTCCCGAGGAGCGAAAGCGAGCGAGTCTGGCGATGAGCTCCGTCACGAAGCGCACACACTGGGTCGTCCGCGTCACGCACTGGGTCAACGTCGTCGCGCTGCCGCTGATGGTCGCGAGCGGACTGCGCATCTTCGATGCGTATCCGGCCTTCGCGCGAAAGGGCGGTAGCTTCTGCTGCTATCCGTTCGAGGGCAAACCGATTCCAGCATCGCTGACGTTCGGCGGCTGGCTGGCCGGCGCACGACACTGGCACTTCGCGGTGATGTGGATTCTCGTCGTCAACGCGATCGTCTATCTCGCGTTCCTCTACATCCACGGCGAGTGGCGCGAGCTGGCGCCGCGGCGAGGCGACCTACGCGGCGTGTCGGAGATGATCAAGTTCTATACTTTCCTTCGGCACGACCATCCGCATCAGGGGAAGCACAATTCTCTGCAGAAAATTGCGTATTTTGCGATGCCCATCATCGCTGCCATCATCGTCGTGAGCGGCATCGCAATCTGGAAGCCGGTCCAGTTGCACTGGCTCACCATGGTGTTCGGCGGCTACGTCTGGGCTCGCTACGTGCATTTCATGGCGATGGTCGTGCTTGTCCTGCTCGTGCTCGGACACGTCTTCATGATCGTTGCGGTGGACCCATACTCACTGCGCTCGATGATCACCGGTTGGTACGACGAAAATCAATCGCCCGAAGCACGCAACGCGCGGCCGTTCTATCATCTCTTGCCGCGACACAAGCCGGTCACGACGACGACGACGTCCAACTCAATGCCGAACTGACGATGTCAGAGGACTCCCGCCCCAACTCGCGCATCGATCGACGTGGCTTTCTGACAATTGCCGGCGCGAGCGCGGCAGCGGCGCTTGTCGGCTGCGACTCATACGGCTCGCGTCGATTCGCGCCGGCACTCGCCGCTGCCGAGCAGGGAAACGAGCATGTCGAGCGACTGCTCTTTCGTCACCGATCCGAAGACCGCATTCCCTACGGAGCGCGGCTGAGCGGCACGGCCTTTCCGCAGTATTTCGTCTCGGATGAGGTACCGATCTGGGACGAGGCAACGCGGGGCCTCTGGCGGCTCGAGGTGAGCGGCGCCGTTAGGCGTCCACTCTCGCTCTCGCTCGAGGACCTCACCAGGCTCCCGCATGTCGCGCAGAGCGTCGACCACTTCTGTGTCGAAGGCTGGACGGCGCGCGCCCAGTGGATCGGCGTCCGGGTCAACGAACTCGCCAAGATCGCTGGCGTCACGAACGACGCGCAGTACGTCGACTTTCAATCGTTCGACTCCGATTATCACGAAAGCTGGGACATCGACAGCGCGACGCACCACCAGACGCTCGTCGCCTACGCGATGGACGGACACTACCTCGGCCCTGGACACGGTGCCCCGGCCCGAGTGCATTCTCCAGTAAAGCTCGGCTACAAGAACACGAAATACTTGACCAAGGTCGTGTTCATGCCGACCCGCAATGGCGGCTACTGGAGCGATCGCGGCTATGAGTGGTACGCTGGAACCTGATTCGCAAGGCACTCTTCCGATCAGCGATTCTGAATGCTAGGGTTGTCGCCGCGGCACGCGACCCAGCACCCCGGTGACATCGTGAGCGAGCACTACGACACTACGACGACGATACTCCCTCCTCCGCCGCTGCGCGTGGCGCGGGAGTCGATTCCGGCCAAGGGCGTCGCGGGCAACTCGCTTCCTCATCAGTCATTTGCTAATCTCGATCTCGGCGACGCCGACTTTCGCGGCTGCAATCTGTCGATGGCTGACTTTCGCGGTGCCCAGCTCGAGGGAGCGAAGTTCGAGGGAGCCGATCTGAGTGGTGCTCAGTTCCAGGATGCGATCCTCAGCGGCGCGCTCTTCACCGACGCGCGCTTGGTTTACGCAGGATTCACCGGCGCTCGCGTCGACGAAGCGACGTTTACGCGCGCGTTCATGCATCACGCCGACTTCCGGAAGGTGTCGGCGCGAGGCGCGCGTTTCACCTGGTCGCGCCTCATGCACGCAACGCTGTACGGAGCGCAGTGCTCGGGCGCCGATTTCACTGGTGCGTGTCTCCGATTCGCCGATTGTCGTCATGCTGACCTCTCCTTCGCGACCTTCGAGTTTGCCGATGCGCCATCGGTGAAGCTGACTTCGGCTTCGCTGCGGGGCGGTCTTCTCGTGAATGCAAACTTCGATGGCGCATTCTTTGGCGGCGCTGCATTCACGGCGTCGACCTTTGGACACACTGTGATAACGAACTCCCATGATCTGGAGCGGACGATCGGTCTGGCGACCATTTCTCACGTCGCACCGTCGTCACTGGATGTCATGACCTATCGTCGTCTTCGCGAGCTGCTGCCGGCCACCTTCCTCGTCGGTCTGGGCATCGACGCCACCGACGAAAGCGTTTGACCTGACGGAACCGGCTTCGCCTGGAGGCAGTTCAGAACTAATGACTTCGCCCTCGCGTCCCGACGATCGGCCCGTTGCCGACCCACCCGCGCCGGGCGCCGTGCCGGAAACCATCTCCGATCAGGAGTTCGAGACGCTGCTCGTCGATATGCTCGACCGTTCGTATCGCCTGGCGCTGCGACTCACCGGTGACTCACAAGACGCCGAGGATCTCGTGCAGGAAGCAGCACTCCGAGCCTTCCGCTTTCGCCATTCGTTCCAGCGCGGCACGAGCTTCAAGGCGTGGTTCTACCGGATCATCGTCAACTACTTCTACACGACGACCCGCCGGAAACGCGTCGCAACGACCTCGCTCGACGATCCATCGGAGGCGAACGATGTCTTTCTCTTTCGGCGAAGCGGCGAGGCCGGTCTTCTCAGGCCGGATGCCGACCCC
>DATEGN010000243.1:0-5222 GCA_035280125.1 Gemmatimonadaceae bacterium
ATAGTCGAGCGACAGCATCAACGCGGGCGGCGTATCGAGAAACGCGCGCCGAATCGTGGGGATCTCGCTGATAAAAGTGAATGCATCCGGGCGCGGATCGCCATCGAACGGATACGACATCACGGCCACGAGCGTCCCGCGCGTATCGGGCAGCAACTTCACCGCATCACGTCCCTTGTAGTGTCCGCCAAGGATCAATGCCAGCGGAAGACGTCCGGTATCACTGAGCGCGCGACGCAGCGTGAGCTCGACGGAAAGCCCGCTCGCGGCGGTGAGGCGAACTTGCCGAAGCTCGTAACCACTTTCAACCGATGGGGCTCCCACACTCACGTCCTTCAGTTCGGACCGTCGCTCGAGAAACCGGGGCAACGGGTCGGAGAGCAAGTTTGCAACGACTGCTATAACGCCGGCGAGGATGAGATTCGCGGCAACGACGGTACGTCTATTCACGTGGGAGGGGAGGGAACGGGGAGCGGGGAAGGGAAACTGTCCTACACGCCGAGCTGCCGGTGGGTCCGCGCATCAACGAGATTGTAAGGGATGAAACTGTCATCCCGAGCAAAGCGAGGGATCTGCACCTTCGCGCTTACGACCGTGAGCTGCCAGCACCGACCGTTCATCTTCCAAGCCATGTCCGCAGTGACCGAGCCACTGCCTCGCGAGCCGGACTACCGCGCGATACGCGACAGCCTCCGGCAGCTGTCGCCGCCAGAACTTGCCGCCTGGCTCGAATCCAAACCGCATTGTGTCTGATCCGCGGCTGCGGCCGGATGTATAGTGTAGTGATGCGCATAACGCTGTTCCTCCTCTGCCTCCTCGCGGCGCCCACACTCACCGCTCAAACGCTCCCAGAGGGTCCGCAACGCTTCTGGCTCGAGCTCCAAATCGGAGCCTCGACGCAACAGCCCAATTGCGGTGGCTGTCTTCAGCCGTCTCGCATCGGCGGCCCCACCGCTACGGCAGCGCTCGGCGCGACCATCACTCAGCGCGTCGGCGTCGCGCTCCTCGTCCGTGAATTCGACGAGTTCAGCCTCGAGGAAAGCCACAGCGGGAAATACCTGGTCGGTCTCGGTCAGTATTTGCTCAATCCCGGCTAGGCCGTCGGCCTCACGGTCAACGCGGGACTCGGCGCGGGTGGTCAGCACGGCGACGCTGCGCCCAACGGCGACAATGGCACCGGCGTTGTGGTCGCTGGTGGCCTCGGCATGCGACTTCCCGCCAGAACAACCTTCGGCCTAACGATCAACGTCGATCTGATGAAGAGCGTGACCGGTAATGTGCGCACGACGACCGGACCGGGCTCGAGCTATCGTCCCCTGCTCTTTACGGTCGGACTCGGCCTGAACATCGCCAGCTCGAGCCAGAAGTAATCGCGCCCACATCGGCGCGTTACTCCTTCGTTTTCAATTCGCTCTTGTGCTGCGCGATGAACGCGCGGATCTCCTCCGCCATGTCGAGCAGCTTGGTCCACTGCTCCTGGTACAGCGTGATCGGGAATCGCCCCAAGCCGTAGACGGACACGCCGCCCTTCTCGCTCACCTTGAGCGAGACGCCGCGTTTCGACCCTTGCTTGAGTGCTTCGTTCTCACGACGGAGACGTTCGACTTCGGCCTTCAGATCTTCGTCAGCCATTTTACTCCGGATTGTGTTGGACGCTCCGAACATGTCGGGTCGATCCGCTGCTGCATCTTACTACGATTTGGGGCCAGCCCACTAGCGGCGACGGCAAATACGGCCAATAGGCACGGAGCCAGATCGGAGCCACAGTTTACGACGAAGAAGCACTCCGAAAATCGACGGCGCCGACCAAATTAGGTCAGATCACACAAGGTGACAGAGAATGCTAAGCTACGCATCAGCGCGTGACACGCTCGTCGCCGAGCTGCGGGCGAATGCCGCGGATCACGACGCCATCCGGTACGACGCCATCGGCCGCCGCTTCGATCGCCTCGAGCACGAGTTTCCAAAGGGAACCGCACCGGGACTGGCGCGCCTTCACATCGCGCTGACCTTTTGGGACGGGTGGATCGACGCGCGGAACAACGGCTGGCCACGCGGCCCCATCGGGGTCGCGGATTGGCCCGTGCTGGCGCGGCGAGTCGCGGACGATCTCGAGAACGACCGCGACGTGTCGGACCCGCTCGTGCTATCGCGCTTCGATCTCGTTGCTCATCCGCAGCTCAACGAGCGTGTCCAGACGTTGGCGACTCGGCTGCGGAATCGAGAAGGCTGAACGCTACGCCAGGACGGCGAGCACGTCGGCCTCACGAATGATGAGCAACTGCTCACCATCGACCGTCACCTCGGTGCCGCTGTACTGAGCATAGAGCACCTGGTCACCCATCTTGAGGTCCATGGGAACACGCTTGTCTTTCTCGAAGCGCCCCGGACCGACAGCGATGATCTCGCCTTGCTGTGGCTTTTCTCTCGCCGTATCGGGAATGTGCAGCCCATGATGCATCCGTTCGACCTCCTGGAGCGACTTGATGACCACTCGGTCTGCCAGGGGCAGGACCTTGACCGTCTGTTTGCTGACCATACGAACCGCCTCGTGGAACGGAGGGAAAGGCATCACGCGCGTAAGACCAAGCTATCTATTGTCCGCGACTCCAGGTACGTTGCGCCAGCGCCGAATTGGACGTCTCTCACCAGCCTGCTGTCCGGCCGCTGTTCCTTCCTCTCCCACCGAGTGTGAAATGACTGACGTGCGCGCACCGGTGGCACCCACCGATAGCGCGAGCTGGCGCCCGCTCGTCGCGCGCTATCAACGGCCGCGCACGCGTCGCGCCGTGTGGCAGATCGCAACGACACTGCTGCCGCTCGCCATCCTGTTCGCGACCACGTATCGGCTGCTCGCGCACTCGTTCTGGTGGGCACTCGTCTTCGCCATGCCGGCGGCCGCGCTCCTCGTGCGAACCTTCGTGCTGATGCACGATTGCGCGCACGGATCGTTCTTTGCCTCGCGCCGAGCCAATCGCATCGTCGGCGTCGTTACGGGTCTGCTAACGCTGATGCCCTTCGAGCATTGGCGGCACGAGCACGGGCTACACCATGCGTCCGCGGGTGATCTCGATCGCCGCGGCCACGGCGACGTCGAGACGCTCACCGTACGCGAGTATCTCCGTCGAACGCCCTGGGGTCGGCTGCGCTACCGCATCATCCGACATCCATTGGTCTTCCTCGTGCTCGGACCGTTGTTCTTCGTGCTCGACAAGCGACTTCCGCCACGCGGAGCGAGCGCTGGACGACGACAGATCGCGAGCGTCTGGACGACCAACACCGCCATCGTGATTGCCGGCGGAGGACTCATCGCGCTGTTCGGAGCGCGCGTTCTCCTGATCTATCTGCCCGCGTACTATATCGCCGTCGCGGCGGGACTCTGGCTCTTTTTCGTCCAGCACCAGTTCGAGGGTACTTATTGGGAAGACCACCAGCGCTGGGACTACGCCGACGCCGCGATTGCGGGTAGCTCGTACTTCCGCCTTCCCTCGGTGCTGCGGTGGGTCACCGGAAGCATCGGATTTCATCACGTGCACCACCTCGGACCGCGGATTCCGAACTACAATCTCCGGCGGTGTCACGACGAGAATCCGATCTTTCATCGCGCGACGGTCGTGACTCTTCGAGAGAGCCTCTCGGCCCTTCGTCTCGCGCTGTGGGACGAGGACGCCGGTCAGCTCGTGCGTTTCGATCGGGCGCTCCGTCCGCCGTCCTCCCTTCCCTCTGCCCCGCTCCATTCGGCTTTGTGAATCCGGACTAGAGGCATCAACACAACAACCGAACGCAGAGTTTACGGCCGGCTGACGCGGAGCTGTTTGAGCACCTTGCCGAGCTCCTCGATCTCACGACCGTACGTCGCCCAGTCGCCCGCGCGCTGCGCCGTCATCGCGCGGTCGTAATGCTGCTGCGCCTCTTGCAACAGTCCGGCCTGACCGCTCACACTGGCGTTAGGCACCCGCGCCGCAGTTGAATCCCTGGCCACGACGACGGGCGCCGCCGCGCTCCCGCCGAAGAGCGCCGCGAGGCCCTGCTCCAGCGTCTCGGCCATTGCGACCCGATTCTCGTGCGCGACCACGACACGCTTCAACTCGGGAATCGTCCCTCCCTCGGCGCGCAGATACAACGGCTGCACGTAGATCAGCGATTCATTGATTGGAATCACCAGCAGCTCGCCGCGGATCACGCTCGAGCCCTTCTGATCCCACAGCGTGAGCTGCTGCGAGATATCCGTCTCCTGGTTGATGCGATTCGCAATCTGCTTCGGGCCGTACACGAGACTCTGCTTCGGGAATCGATACGCGACGAGCTTCCCGTAGTTCGGGCCGTCCATGCGTGCCGCCATCCACGCGGCGAGATTGTCCTTCCCGCGCGGCGTGAACGGTGTCATGTAAATGAACTCCGGAGTCGTTTCTCCCGGGAGCCTCAATATGATGTGGCGCATGAAGGGATTCGCGTTAGGCGTTCCCTTCTCCACACCAGGATACTGCCACTGATCCTCTCGATGGTAGAACGCGTCGGGATCTACCATATGATACGTGGCGTAGAGCGCCGTCTGTTGGCGGAACAAGTCAGCCGGATAGCGTAAGTGCGCGCGCAGATCCTTCGGCATCGCGGACATCGGCGTGAAGATCGCGCCGAATATCGCCGCGTACGTCTTGACGATCGGATCATTTGGATCAGCGAGATAGGCGACGACCGTTCCATCATACGCGTCGATCACGACCTTGACGCTGTTGCGCATGTAGTTCGTGCCGTCTTCCATCGGCTGCGAATAGGGCCAGCTCGCGCTCGTAGTGTATCCGTCGAGAATCCATTTCAGCGTGCCCGAGTCGGTCACCACCAAATACGGCTCCGAGTCGAACTGCAGAAAGGGCAACGCCGCTTGTGCCCGTTGCAGAACATTGCGCCGATAGAGAATCCGGGTCTGCGCCGTGAGATAGGACGAGAGAAAAATGTCCGTCGATCCGAACTGCCACGCGTAAAGCGCTCGGCGCAGAAAAGAGCCGATACCGACGCCACCGCGACCGGTGTAGTTCGTGTAGACGTTCCGGTCGCCCGCCGGATAGTCGAACTCTTTCTGCCCGGTGCCGACGAACACGTAGCTGTTTGTCAGCTCGCCGTAGTAGATCTGGGGACGCGTGACTTTGACGGAGACCGTCGACACGGGCGGCAGATCCTTGATGAACAGCACCGGCAACCCCTCGGCGGTGACTTCGTTCACG
>DATEGN010000244.1:0-16317 GCA_035280125.1 Gemmatimonadaceae bacterium
CCCTTGGTGAGAAAGTCCGCGGCCATTTTATATGGAGCCGTCTCGCTCGCGCTCGCCGGCGGCGCGGGAGGCGCGGGCGCGAGCTCCGTGAACAATGAGTCCAGCAGCTTCGTGTCGAAGCTGAAATCCTCGATTGGCTCGTCGGCGCGCTTTTCGGTCCCGAGATCGGGCTGAATCGAGAGATCCGGGTCTTCGTGCTGCAGATCGATGGCGAGCTCGAACTTCTGCGACACGTAATACGGATCGATCTCGAGCGCGAGCTTCGTCTCGCGCAGCGCGCCCTCGAAGTCACCGAGGCTCGAGAGCGTGAAGCTCAGATTGTAGTGTGCTTCGGGGTAGTTCGGCCGAGCTTGAATCGCGCGCGCGAACGCGTTCTTCGCGTCCTCGTGCTTCTTCAGGTCGGCCAGGACGAGCCCGATGCCATTCCAGGCGACGGGATGCTCAGGCTCCGTCGTCAGCGCCTGACGATACGCCTCGAGCGACTTCTGCAATCGCTTTCCCTTGTACAGAAGCAGCGCGAGATTGAGCCGGGCCTTCGTGAACGATGGCTCCAGCTCGAGTGCCGCGCTCAGCGCCGACAGTGCTCCTTCGACGTCGCCCCGATGATACTGAGCGACTCCGAGATTATTGTGCGCCAGGGCGTATCGCGGATCGGCGTGTATCGCCTTCCGGTAGCTCGTGTCGGCGTCGTCGAATCGGCCGTCTTGATGAAGCGTGACGCCGCGCTCGTTCCACAGCTTGGGACTCTGTGGCTGTGACTTGAGCAGTTGCTCATAGAGCTGCAGCGCGGACTTCGGGTCCTTGCGAAGGATGTGCACCTCGGCCATTGCCTGGAGCACGAGATCCTTGTCCTCGCCCTGTTCGAACGCGACGCGGTATTCGCGCAACGCCTCGACGAAGTAACCTTTCTGGCGAAAGGCGAGTCCGAGATTGTAGCGAGCCAGGCGTCCGTCGGCCGCGATCTGCATCTCGCGGCCGCGACGCTCATCGCGCGCCGCGACAGCCTCCTCGTAGCGCTGGGGCTGCGCCTGTTCGAGCGACAGGTTCGCTTGTGCGCGCGACAAGGTGGGATTGAGCTTGATCGCTCGCTTCGTGACATCGCCCGCCTCCTCGTGACGACCCATGTCCCCGAGCACGAATCCCATCAGGTACAGCGCGTCGTGATTCTCGGGGTTGAGCTCCATCGCTCGCTTGAGGGCGCTCAGTGACTCATCGTTCAAACCGCGATTGTAGAGAATCTCGCCGAGGTAGAAGTGCAGTATGGAGCTGTCAGGGTCCTGCGTGAGCGCGCGCTCCAACCACTGCTGCGCACGGCTGATGTCGCCGGCTGTCTTCTCAGCCAACGCGAGCTGCAGGAGGGCGCCCACATCCTTCGGGTGGTGACGAAGCAGCGCGGTGAATTCGTCGTGAGCCTGTTGCTGCTGTCCGAGCAGCGCGAATGTGCGGCCAAGCTCCCAACGCGCTTCGCGATCCTCAGGACGTTGCCGCAGCCGCTCTTTCAGTTCGGGAATGCGCTTGTCGTAGTAGCCGGTGTTGAAGTACGCAATCTCGAGGTTGCGCTGCGCGACCTGCATCTTCTGGTCGAGCTCCAGCGCGCGCATGAACGCGGCGACCGCTTCCTCGTACAATCCCTTGTTGTAATACAGGACGCCGAGGTTGTTGTGCGCCCCGGCGTCGGTGGGATCGATGCGCTGCGCGAACGACCGCAGCACGTCCCGATCGCGCTGAGACGTGAGCGAAGGCGGTCGGGCCACCGGCACCGAGGCGGTCATCGTCGACGTAGATCGTTAGGCGACGCGCACCGCGCGCAACAGGGCTTGCAGCGAGGCTGGATCGGGCAGCAGCAGAAAGAAGCCGCGCAGCCTGTCCGCCATGTTCAGCATCATGAACTCGCTTTCGACGCAGAACACGTAGTCTTTCTGCGAGCTGAATTGCAGATACGCGGTCGTCAACACCGCGGCCGACATGTCCACCGCCAGACTCGGCGGGGACGGGATGAGCATCAGGTGAATGAACTCGCTCAACGCGTTCATGTAGGCGGAGCTCAGAATGTTCCCCGCCTCCTTCACCGCTGACTGTTCCATCTCACCGAACTCCGCCGACGTGCCCGGTTCGCGATGCAGCATCAACTCGGCGAGGCGAAGCGCCGACTGACGCGGGAACACGAGCATCGTGCGACCGGTGAGATCGCCGAGCATGTGCATCAGGACCGCCGCGACCGGCTCGTCGGGCTCCGCGACCTGCGGCGGTATCTCCTCGAGCCGCGAGATGTTGATCGTTGGCACGCTGATCATGATCGTACCGCCGATCATCTGCGAGAGCGCGGTGGCGGCGTGACCCGCTCCGATGTTCGCCACTTCCTTCAGCGCATCGAGCTGGATCGCTTTGAGCGAGCGGATGTCGTCTATGCTGGTTGTCATGGGAAGCTACTGACGTCGACGATGAGTGCCGGCGAGCCGTTCCCGAGTATGGTCGCGCCGCCGAAGAATGAGAGTCCGTCTTTCACGCCGTCGAACTGCTTGACGACGATCTCCTGCTGTCCCCCGAGCTCGTCGACAACGAGCCCGATGCGTCGATCCGGCAAATCGATGATCACCACCTGTTCGTTAGGCTGACCCGCCGCGACCACGGCGTCGCGTGGCGGCAAGCCGACGAGCTCGCGCATGCGCAGCACCGGCAGAACGTCCGAGCGAAGCACGAGCACTTCGCGACCCTGCAAGGTGCGCAGCGCCGCCGCGTTCAGCTCGACGGTCTCGCTCACGTGCGTCAACGGAATGGCGTACACCTCGTTTGCCGCGCGCGCCAGCAGCGCGCGCACGAT
The DNA here is from genome assembly GCA_035280125.1 of Gemmatimonadaceae bacterium. Lineage (GTDB taxonomy): Bacteria > Gemmatimonadota > Gemmatimonadetes > Gemmatimonadales > Gemmatimonadaceae > AG2. Next base: position 2,822 of record DATEGN010000244.1, read on the forward strand.
CGCGAGCGTGAGCGGAAGACGCAGCGTTGCTGTCGTACCCTGCCCCGTCTGCGAGCGAATGTCGACCGCCCCGCCCAGCGCACGAACCCGCGTGTACACGGCGTCGATGCCAACGCCGCGTCCGGAGAGATCCGTCACGCGGTCCGCCGTCGAAAAGCCGGGACGGCCGATGATGCGCAGCAGTTCGTCGTCGCTGAGCGACGACTTGTTGCCATCGACGAGACCCATCGATCTCGCCTTCGTGAGTACGCGGTCACGATCGATGCCGCGGCCATCATCGCTCACACGGATGACGACGGCCGAACGATCGCGCGCGGCGCTGAGCCGCAGCTTACCAGCCGCCGGCTTCCCCGCCGCGGTGCGCTCCTCCGGACTCTCGATCCCATGATCGATCGCGTTTCGCAAGAGGTGCACGATGGGATCGCCAATTTCGTCGAGCATCGACCGATCGAGCTCGATCTCCTTTCCCTCGATCGTGAACTCGATTCGCTTACCCAGCGATCGTGACGCATCGCGCACCAATCGCGGAAAGCGATCGAACACCTGCCACACGGGCACCATGCGGCTGGTCATGATCTCGTCGCGGAGATCTCCGATCAACCGTGACGCTTGCGTTACGCTGTCGGAAAGCGCGGGGTCGTCCACACCGGTCGCAATCTGGAGCAGCCGACCACGTGTGATGACCAGCTCGCCGATGAGATTCATCAGCGAGTCGAGCCGACGGAGATCGATGCGCACGTGGCGCGACTGACGCACGCTCGCCGCTTCATTGGCTTCGGTAGCGAGGTCGATCGCGCGCGGAGCGCCGTTAGGTGCCGCGGCACCCTCGGGAGCGACCTTCGGTCGTGCGGCGAGCACGACGTCACGGTCGGGCGTCGCGGGCGCCGAAGCCGAGGTGAGCGATGACGACGCGTCCGTCGCGCCGGCAGATCGCGCTGTCACCGTTGCGCCGTCCTCGCCGATGCGAACAGCGGCCACGTCCCCCGCACCGCGCGCGACACGCTCGATCTCGGTTTCGCCCACGGTCGTCGAAAGGCGGAGCGCAAAATCATGCCCGAATTGCTCTGCCTGTAACTGAGCCACACTTGGATTCACGACGAGCACGTCGCCGAGGCGCCTCAGTGCCTGGACCACGAGAAAGGCCCGTACGCCCTTGAGCGGCGCTTCTTTCACGAGTCGCACGCGCACCAGGATGCCGGAGCCAATCGGAGCTGGTGCAGTCCATTCGTTAGGCGACGACGCTTCCGCCGAGGGCTCGCCCGGCGAGCGCGCGTCCGCGAATGCACGCAGCCGCCGCAGCACATCGTCGGTCGCCACCGTGCGCCCCGTGACGGCGCCTTCGATCGCCGCCTCGAGCACATCGGCCGAGCGAAAGAGGAGGTCCATCAGCTCCGCGTTCACCGCCAGCTCGCCCCGGCGCACACGATCGAGTAGCGTCTCCAGCTCGTGCGAGAGCTCGGCGACGGCGACATAGCCCATGGTCGCACTCATCCCCTTCACCGTGTGAACGGCCCGGAAGATCGCGCTCACCGGTTCGGCGCTCGCAGCAGCTCCTTCTCGCTCGAGTTGAAGAAGCCACTGATTGATCGCCGAAACGTGCTCGCGACTCTCCGTGAGGAAGAGATCGGCGTACTGGGAGGAGTCCATTGGCGTGGTGCGTGGTGCGTGGCGCGTCGTGCGTTGAGCGAACCGATCGCTCCACGCTTCACGCTCCACGCGCTACGCTATCCGAGCACTCGCTGAACGGCTTCCAACACTCGCGACGGCTGGAACGGCTTCACGACGAAATCCTTCGCACCCGCCTGAATCGCCTCGACGACCAGCGCCTGCTGGCCCATCGCGGAGCACATCAGGATCTTCGCCTGCGGATCGAGCTTGCAGATCTCCCGCACCGCATCGATGCCGCCCATGTCGGGCATGACGATGTCCATCGTCACGAGATCTGGGCGCAGCTGCTTGTACTTCTCTACCGCTTGCACGCCGGTCTCCGCCTCGCCGACAACCTCGAATCCAGCCTGGCTGAGTATGTCGCCGACCATAGTTCGCATGAAGATCGCGTCGTCACAGATCAAAACGGTATTGCTCAAGGAACCTCCTAGGAAAGCAGGACCTGCCTGACGAGTGAGTGGATATCGAGGAGGATGACCGTCCCGCCGTCCACGTGCGCCAACCCGCGTACGGCATCATTCCCGGCGCTGTCGGCAATGACATCGTCGACCGAGTTGCCGACGACGCGAACATCCATGACTTCCTCAACCGCTACACCAACAAGGCGCGCATTTCCCGGCATCGCGACAAGCATGATCGACCCGTTCTCGGCGACGCGCTCGCTCGCGGCATCGAGCAGTCGGCCGAGGTCGAGCACCGTGACGATCGTACCGCGGAGATTGATCAGCCCTGCGACGTAGCTCGGTGCGCCCGGCAAGCGCGTCGCTTGCCGGTGCGGCACGATCTCTCGAATGTCGTCGATGTCGCAGCCGTACACGGCGCTTCCCACCCGAAACAACAAAGTCCGCCGCGCCGTGGAACTTGACGCGACGGTTGGCTCAGAGGTGGAGGCGGTAGAAGCCAAAGTACTCCAGCGGATCGAGGTCGCCTGCAAGTGCGTCGTCTGGAAGACTGCCCTGTGCAATGGCGGCCAGCGCTCGGCGGAGATCCTCCGGCAGCGGTGAGCGAATGTCGATCTCCTTCCCGCTCACTGGGTGGCGAAACTGCAGCCACGCAGCGTGCAAGAAGTGTCGACGCGGGGGTAGTTGAACGAGCCGACGCCCTCCTCCCCCGCCGTATGTATCATCGCCAACAACCGGGTGCCCGATCGCGGCGAGATGCACACGAATCTGATGCGTTCGCCCTGTGTACAGGTGCGCCCGCAGCAAATCAGCGGAGTCGAAGCGCGCCAGCCGGGTGAAATCCGTCCGCGCCGGCCGTCCCTTACTGACGATCGCCATGCGCTTTCGGTCTCGTGGATCACGAGCGATGGGTTTCTCGACCGTGATGCGATCTTCAGCGAGATGACCCCAGGCGAGCGCTGCGTAGCGACGCACGATTCGGCGCGCTTGCAGTTCGGCGCCCAAAACGCGATGCGCCCTGTCCGTCTTGGCGACAAGCAGGAGTCCCGATGTTTCCTTGTCTAGACGATGGACGATTCCCTCGCGTCCTTCGGCACTCCCCTCGGAGAGCTGGGAGCCTCGGCCCTTCAGCGCATTTACGAGGGTCCCCGACCAGTTGCCAGGCGCGGGATGCACGACCATCCCCGCCGGCTTGTCGACGACAAGGACATCATCGTCTTCATAGACAACGGAGAGCGGGATGGACTCGGCGAGCACAACCCGCGACGGCGGGGGCGGGACCGCGATCGTTATGCGCTCGCCCGCCCGCGGCCGATAGCTCGCCTTCTCACGCCGCCCCTCGACCGTGACGCGGCCGTTTGCAATCAGTGTGGCCGCCTGATTCCGCGACAGGTCCAACTGGCCAGCCACCAGCAGGTCCAGCCGCGGCGAATCGTTAGGTGCGGAGAGCTCGTGGGTTGCGGCGGCGTTCTGGCCCCGCTCGCCTCCGGTCACGTTCCAGTCCGCTCCTCGACAGGCCCAGTCTTCGGAATTGCCGGCCGAGCCGCGCTCGGCTGTTTCTCCTCGTGCCAGAGCACCCAGGCGAGGAGCAGCGCGCCAATTGTCACCGCCGAGTCGGCAACGTTGAACGTCCAGAAGCGCACCAACCCGACGCCGATGTCGATGAAGTCGACGACGCCCTGACCGTGTGTACGAAGACGATCGATGAGGTTGCCGAGCGCGCCACCCCAGGCGAGGCCCAACGCGAGCGCCCGCAAGCGATCACCGGGTGTCGTCTGGCGATAGAGCCGCCACAGGATATACAGTGCGATGACCGCAAACCCACCGAAGATCAGCGGTGAATGCCGGCCGAGCGACATACTGAACGCCGCGCCGCGATTGTACACGAGCGTGAACCGAACCACGTCGCCGATGATCCGGTGCGGTTCCCCCGGGATGAGGAAGTGCTCGATCAGCAACTTCGTAATGACGTCGAGCACGACGACAACGAGAGCGGCGCCCCAGAACACGCGGCCGTTCGGTGAAGTGGTCATCAGCGAACAGTAACTAGTTACGAGCGGGCGAGCGCCGGCCCTGCGTGCCGACGCTCAGACCTCACCAGACTCGCGCGCCACGGATGCCGCGGCTACCGGTCCGACCTCGCCGGCGAGATCCCGATCCTCTTCCCAGAGCACCCAGGCGAGCAGGAACGCGCCGAAGCTCACGGCCATGTCGGCCACGTTGAATGTCGGCCAGCGCGTGATCTCACTGATACCAACATCGATGAAGTCGATGACCCCTTTGGCCGACGCTACGCGATCGATGAGGTTGCCGATCGCGCCGCCGCACACGAGCGCAAGCGCAATCACTCGTGAGGCATCTCCTTCCCGCGTGCTGCGATACAAGCGAGCGAGAATAACCAGGGCCACGATCGTGAGGCCCATGAAAATGAAGCGCGACGAGGGGCCAACGTTCAAGCCGAACGCCGCGCCCGGATTCCGAACGAGAGCGAGCCGGAACCAGTCGCCGAACACAGTGCGCGGCATCGCTCGCTCCATGAGCGCTTCTACGGCGAGCTTCTTCGTGATGAAGTCGCTCGTCGTCACCAGCACCATCACCGGCCAGAACAGCGCCGCATTGCTACTTCTTCGCATCTTCCTCGCGCTGCTTGCAGTCTATGCAGTATCGCGCATGGGGTAGCGCGTCGAGCCGCTCGAAGGCGATCTCTTGCCCACAGTTGTGACACTTACCAAACGAATCTGGATTGCGATAGAGGCGCCGAAGCGCCTCATCGATGTGCCACAGGAAGCGGCCCTCCTGACTAGCGAAAAGAAATGCCTTTTCGCGCTCCATAGCATCGGTACCTTGGTCCGCCATGTGGAAGGAATAACTGCTCAGATCGCCGTCGGCGGACTGCGGTGTGTTTCCAAAGGCTTCGTCGGCGCGGCCAAGCTCTTTCAGCACCCGACGACGCTCCTCCAGCAAGCGCTTCTCAAAATGCTGGAGGTTCTTCTTTGTCATGGGCTTGGGCTTCTTGGCGCTGTTCGCTGTGGGCATAGCTACTGTATCCTGGTGAAGGCCACGCGTGCCACGACCCCTTCGAGGTCGAACTCCTGCATGGCGTCATACCGATCTGTGAGCTCATCTCGGAAGAGGAGCTCGGTTGCCAGCACCTCCGATGCGATCCAGTCGCCGTGCGCGTCGATCACCGCCCGGATCATATCGGATCCACCCACGGTCAGTGCGATGCGATCGCTGACCGCCAATGATGCCTCCTTTCGCATACGTTGTACCCGGCTAATGAGCTCTCGTGCGAGCCCCTCGAGTCTCAGCTCGAGAGTAACAGTTGGGTCAATGGCCGCGAAAAATCCGCTATCCTCTTCAACGACGAGTGCGCCCGACGCGCGCCGAATGATAGCGATGTCCTCCTGATCCAATGCGTGGGTCTCTCCGTCAACGGTGACGACGAGCGGCTCGCCGCGAAGGAACAGACGCACCTGGTCGCCCGAGAAGGCCTTTACCGCTTCTGCTGCCAACGGCGTCTTTTTTCCGAACTTCTTACCCAGTGAACGGAAGTTCGGTTTCGCTTCCAAGGTCACGAGCGCGTCGGCCGAGGTCGCGAAGTCGATCTGCTTGACATTCAACTCGGCCCGTAGTAGCGGGATCAAGGGCTCCAGCTGGGCGTCGTCGACGTGTGGTGCGACGCATACCAGCCGCGACAGCGGCTGCCGCACTTTGATACCCGCTTGCTCTCGTGCCGCTCGACCCAAACGCGACAGCGTCCGTATTGCCGTCATCGCCACCTGTAAACTTGCGTCGCCAACGAAAGTCGCTCCACGTTCGGCGACAAACGGCGCGAGGTGGACGGAAGTTCCCGTGAGCTGGCGATGGATCCAATCGCTCACGAAGGGCGAGAATGGTGCAAGCAGGCGGCAAACAGAGACGAGTACGTCGTATAGTGTTGCGAACGCCGCCCGATTGTCCTCACCGTCGACGTCGTAGAAACGCGATCGGCTGAGTCGCACGTACCAATTCGACAGATCGTCGTCCACGAAGCCGATGATCGCACGCGAGGCGTCAGTGGCCTGATAACGGCCAAGCGCATCGTCTACCGTGCGTTCGACTGCGGCGAGCCGTCCGAGCACCCAGCGGTCCAGCGGCGGGCGCTGCTCGACGGGAGGATCGAGCTCCGAAGGCGTCCACCCAAAGTTCGCGTACTCGGCGAAGATTCCGCTGTAGATGTTCTTGAATGTGAGAAGAAAACGCCCTGCCTGCTCACGAATCACTCGCTCGTCGAAGCGGCGCGGGACCCAGACGTTGCTCGAGGCCACGAAGAACAAGCGAACGGCATCGACTCCGTGGCGCTCGATCACCGTCCACGGATCGACGATGTTGCCTTTGCTCTTCGACATCTTGAGCCCTTCGGCGTCGAGAACCTGATCGTTCACGACGACTGCGCGGTACGGGGCGCTTTCTTTTACGTCGGTTCGATCCCCGACACCATTCGAGCTGCGCGCGGCTCGCTCGAGCTCCAGGCCGGTTGCGATGGCGAGCAGCGAATAGAACCAGCCCCGGGTCTGGTCTACGCCTTCGGCGATGAAATCCGCCGGATACTGCTTGGCGAATCGATCACGGTTCTCGAACGGATAGTGCCACTGGGCGAACGGCATCGATCCCGAGTCGAACCACGTGTCGATCACCTCTGGTACACGACGCATGTGTCCCGCGCATCCAGGCCGCGTGCACCGCCACGTGTAGCTGTCAACGTGTGGCTTGTGCGGATCGAAGTCTTTCGGGAGCTGAGTACCCACACGCTCCGCCAGCTCGGCATAGCCGCCAACGACATCGGCGTGCGTTTCATTCGCGTCGCAGAGCCAGACGGGAAGCGGCGTGCCCCAATATCGATCGCGTGAAATTGCCCAATCGATGTTGTTCTTCAACCAGTCGCCAAAGCGACCCTCACCGGACTCCGGCGGATTCCAGTTCACCGCCGCATTGCGCACGAGCATTCCGTCTCGATAGGCAGTTGTGCGCACGAACCACGAGGTGCGGGCATAGTACAGCAGCGGCGTATCGCAACGCCAACAATGCGGATACGAGTGCGTGATGCGAGCGGACTTCCAGAGCACACCGCGTCGCTTCAGCTCTTCGATGAGCAGGGCGTCCGCATCCTTGACGAAGAGTCCACCGACAACCGGCAGGTCCCGCGGGAACTGACCGCGGCCATCCACGGGCTGGAGAAACGCGAGGTTGTGCCGCTGGCCAGCGGCGTAGTCGTCCGCACCAAACGCGGGCGACATGTGCACGACACCACTTCCATCCTCCGCCGACACGAAGGTCTCGCCAACAATGACTTCGTGCTCGCGACCCTCCGGATACTCGAGCCAGTCGATCGGACGCTGATAGCGCCAACCAACGAGCTCGGCACCGCGATAGCGCCTAACGATCTCCCATCGGTTCTCGTACTCATTGCCGAGGACTGCCAGGGCACGTTCGGCGGCGAGAATGAGCGTTCGATAATCCTCCCCTTCTCGGCGCACGACCTCGATGTACTCGAGATCTGGATGCACCGCGAGCGCGGCGTTCGAAACGAGCGTCCATGGCGTCGTGGTCCAGACGAGAATGCGGCGGACGGCACGACGGCCACGCGCGCCCGCGCTGTCGGGGCGGGGCCGATCGTCGGCCTTTTCGGGACCTTTGCTCTCGATCTCGAGGGCGATGTAGATGCTGGGATCTTCGACGTCGTCGTACCCCTGCGCCACTTCGTGGCTCGAGAGTGCCGTGCCGCACCGGGGGCAGTACGGCAGGATCTTGTGCCCGCGATACAACAGATCACGCTCGAACAGCGTCTTCAATGCCCACCAGACACTCTCGACATAGTCGTTGGTGTAGGTGATGTACGGATGCGCATAATCGAGCCAGAAGCCGATGCGCGCGCTCAGCTTTTCCCAATCCGCGCGATATCGAAATACGCTCTCGCGGCAAAGCCGATTGAACTCCGCGACGCCGATTGCTTCGATCTGCTGTTTGCCGCTGATTCCCAGCTGCTTCTCGACCTCGATCTCGACGGGCAGACCATGCGTGTCCCATCCCGCCTTCCGCTCGACGCGATAGCCTTTCATCGCGCGATGCCGACAGAATAAATCCTTGATCGTGCGGGAGAAGACGTGATGAATGCCCGGCCGACCATTCGCGGTGGGCGGTCCCTCGAAGAAGACGAAGGACGGCGCGTCCTTGCGGCTCGCAAGTGTTTGCTCGAAAAGCTTCTCGCGCTCCCACTGCGCGAGCAGGTCCCGCTCGAGCACGTCCGCGGGACGATCGGGCGGTAATGGCTCGAACTGGGCGGACGGCATCGCGCTGGCGTCAGTTGCTGTCATGCACTAAAGCCGCTCCAACACTCCCGTGACGAGCTGCGTCAGTCGCGGCTCGGCGCTGTTCGCCACGGCAATGATCTTCTCGACCGTCGCCGGTTCGAGATTGTCTGGTAGACACATATCGGTAATGATCGACACGCCGAGGACGCGCATCCCCGCGTGTTTCGCGACAATGACTTCCGGGACCGTCGACATCCCCACGACATCGGCACCGATCGCGCGGAGAAAGCGGTACTCCGCGCGCGTCTCGAGATTTGGGCCACTCACCGCCACGTACACTCCTTCTCGCAACTCGATTCCCCGCTCGAGCGCGACCTCGCGTGCCGCGCTACGAAGCGAAGCGTCGTACGCGTCGGACATGTCGGGGAATCGTGGACCGAGGCGATCATCGTTAGGTCCGGCGAGTGGATTGTCGCCCAGCAAGTTGATGTGATCGGCGATCAGCATCAGGTCGCCCGCCCGCCACAACGGATGCATGCCGCCGCACGCGTTCGACACAAACAGCGTCTTCGCGCCTAACGCGCGTAGCACGCGCACCGGAAACGTCACCTGTTGGAGCGAATACCCTTCGTAGCGATGAAATCTCCCCTGCATCGCGACGACCGTCTTTCCGGCAAGCGTACCGCACAGCAGCCGACCCGCGTGCGACTCCACGGTCGACAGCGGGAAATACGGAATATCCGCATACTCGATTGCCACGGACGTATCGATTTCCGCACCGAGCCGGCCGAGGCCCGTGCCGAGGATGATGGCAACCTCCGGACGCCGCGTGAAACGCTCGCGCACGACAGCCGCCGCTTCCTCCACGCGCTCGAGCGTGTGAGAGTTTGCGAACGCCGTCTCCGAGTCAGACGCCACCGGCACGTGCACCGTCATCCGCGAAAGAGCGCTCCCGATCGCGGATTGGACGGCGCATCAGTCTGATCCTGCTGCTCGCCGCCGACAATCGCGCTTGGATCAGGATCTGGCACGTCTTCCTCGGCGGCGATCTCAGCGAGCTGCCGCTCGAGCATCACCCGAAACTGCTTGAGGTATCCGCGACGCATGCGCGCGAGCAAGGAGATCTGGTCGGCAAAGCGCATCGCCTCCATCTGTGCGCTCTGAACAATGCGATCGGCCTCGGCACGGGCCTCGCGGAGGATGAGCTGCGATTCTCGTTCTGACTGTTCGCGAACCTCGGTCCGCATCTGCTGCGCGGAAACGAGTGCATCGTTCAGAGCCTTGTCGCGATCGCGAAATCCACGAAGCTGCTCCGTGAGCGAGCGCACCGTCGAATCGAGGTCCTGGTTGGCCCGCGTTAGGCGCTCGAGCTCGTTCGCGACCTGGTCGCGAAAGTCATCGACCCGCCCCTGGTCATAGCCCCGCATGGCCTTCGGGAATTCCATGCGTCGGACATCCACCGGCGTCAGCCGAAACATCTCGTCGTTCATGCGGTCGCCTCCCTCGCGCCGAACAGGATGGTCCCGAGACGAACGAGCGTTGCGCCCTCCTCCACCGCGACCTCGAAATCGTTGGACATTCCCATCGAGAGCTCAGTCGCGTCGTGCCCCGCAGCCACGAGCTTGGCACGCGCTTCACGCGCCCCGCCGAACACAGCTCGTAACGTTCGCTCGTCCGCGTCGAGCGGCGCCATCGTCATGACGCCGCGCACGCGCAGGCCGTTCAGGCGGTGCATTCGCTCTGCCTCGCTTGCCAGCGTGTCCAACGAATACCCTCCCTTGGTGGCTTCACCGACCACATTCACCTGCAGCAACACATCAATGGGGTGGCCAGTCTGGCATCCGATCTCGTTCACCGCATCGGCCAGACGATCGCTGTCGATCGAGTGTACGAGATCGAATCTTGTCACGTGCTTTGCCTTGTTTCGCTGCAGGTGCCCGATGAGATGCCATCGGACCGCCGCTCGCACGGCGTCCATCTTCTCGAGCGCTTCCTGAATGCGGTTCTCGCCGACGTCCTGGAGTCCAGCCTCCCACGCTGCCTCTACCGCTTCGGGGCCATGAGTCTTGGTCACGGCGACGATCGTTACTTCCTGTCGACCCCCTCGCTGCACGGCGGCGTCGATGCGACCTCGGACCTCCCGCAGTCGCTCCGGCAGGTCAGAAAAACGCATAACGTACCAAGTTATCGGCGGTTACAGAGCGAGGCAAGTGAATCGGCCTGTGCACTGTCGGGCTTCGAGATCAGGTATAACCGAGGACACGCGAGCAGTCCGACGGCGTAATCGTCCATGGAGTCTGTCGAGCCTCTCGTGGCCCGGCCCTGTTCCCATTGATCGATGCGTTGTGACCACGATCGCGTCGTCGCCGTGTCGACTCCTACGTCGTGCGCAGTCTGTGAGCTCGCAGAATCCGATGCACCACCGCGCTCGACATAAACGAGCCCCGACAAAGTCCAGTCGTGACCAAGTTGATTTCGCGTACGTGCATCCAAAGACACCGACGCGGCAACTGGCCGACCGAGCTCGCGCGCGCGAGTCGCAATCTCCTCCGTGAGCGACCCGTACGACCCGTGGTCGCCGCCAGGAGGAAGAAGGTTGTAGCGTCGCGCGAGCTCAGCCCCATACCACGGCGCGCCGAGCAGCGGAACGGTCACGATGGTCACGTCGCGCCTGAGGGCCTCCACCTGCTGCAAAAACCAGAGCGGATACGTGTCGTTGTCGCCGTCCACGAACAAAACCGCGCGTTGCGGTGCGGAGAGCAGCAGCGCCTCAGCGAGCCGCCGCGGAAGCCAGGCTTCAGGCTGGTGCCGTCGCGTTACCGCTCTCCAGTTGAGCGCGATCGGTAGCGCGGCGACGATTACGCCGAACACGGGACGAAGTCGCAGTCGCTGAGCAAGCGTCACCGCGCCGTATCCGGCCCACAGTCCCCAGGCCCAAAATCCGAGCACGAAGAAGTAATCGCGCTCGCGTGCCTCGTGAAGCGCGTTCGCCGGAAGAATTCCGTAGCCGAACGAGGGGCTCGCACGCATGTTGAGATACAGTGCGACGCCGAGGCTGCCACAGAGAAACAGCAAGAGCACCGCGCGCCATTGCCGGCGGTCAGCAGCCCGGTGCGCCGATGCACCAACGAAGCCGAAAAAGGCGAAGGCGATCGTCAACGCCGTGCGTGCAATCGTGGGTACCGGCGTGGGACCTAACGAGAGGGCCACTTGCCAGTCCGCGTACTCGAACCAGTTCGCGAGCTGAAGCCAGACCGGCGCGCTACGCGGCCAGAGTCCCGGAACATCATATTGCCGCCGCGCAATGACATCGGAGAGCGATGAAAGAGTCGCGGGATTGCCTTGGTTGATCCCTGGCTCGTGCCGGGCGCGCAGGAGCATGACGAAAACCGCCGAAGCCGCGAGCGCCGCGACGAAGAGCAATCGCGCCGATCCTGGCGTTTGCCGCGGGATCGAGCGCCACATCTGGCCGGCAAGCGGCGGTGAGGACACAACGATCAGAACGCCGGCAATGCCTAACGGCCACGAGGCTCGCCCAGCGCCGACCGCGGCAACGAAAACGCCAAGGAGCGCGAACGCCGTCTGCCAATCGATCAACCCGTCGTCGTTGCTCGCTGCCAGATAGACCGCCACCGGCGCGGCGATGAGTGCGCTGAGGTGGAGTGGCACCGCGAGGGCGATCAGGTACGCCGTGAGGACGCGCCATCGAGCGCTCGCGATTCGTCCGGCGTGATTCGCCACCGCGAGCGTGATCGCGACAAGCGCGATCGACGCGGCATACACCTCCGTCTCCGTCGCGTTGAATTGGACTGAGCTCATGGCGCCCGCGCAGAGCACACCGCCAAGCACGTACCAGCCATCGTTGCGCCCGCGCTCGAGCCGCGGGCCGCAGCCGATGAGCACTGCACTCAATCCGCCAGCCACCGCAGTACAGACGGCAGAGAAAAGGTTGCACGCGACCGCATACGGCAAAAAACCGATCGCCCACGCCCAGACATGCAGCAGCAGGACAAAAAGGGGAGTGCCCGGCGGATGCGGGATGCCTAACGAATGAGCGGCGGCGATGAACTCGCCCGCGTCCCAGAACGTAACGTCCGGAGCGAGTGAGATCAGGTAGACGACGAACAGCAGGATCCCGGCGATCCAGGCGCCGTTCTCCGCCGTCAGCCTCGCCGCGCCGCTACGCGCGCGCCTCGAGCCTAGGCTGTTCCGCACTCGATCGCGGTGGCAAGCCAGCCAGCATGTCCCGCAATTGCGCCGAGCTCAGATTCCGCCACAGCTTGCCCTGCACCGCCGCCGAGATCGCCGACGTCTCTTCCGAGACGACGATCACGAGCGCGTCGGTTTCCTCGCTCAAGCCGAGCGCCGCGCGATGCCGCGTTCCTAACGATCGATCGAGGAGCGCCGCTTGCGACAATGGCAGAATACAGCCAGCGCCCACAATCGTATCACCTCGAATTATCACGGCGCCGTCATGCAGCGGCGAGTACGGAGTAAAAATCGTCGTCAGCAGGTCCGCGGAGACCTTCGCCTGCATCTCCGATCCCGATCGCACGTATTCGTCCAGCGGCACCTCACGCTCGATCGCCACGATGGCGCCAATTCCCGACCGGCTCAGGCGCTCGACCGCGTTCGCACTCTCGTCGGCCACGTCTGTCTCGCCCATTTGCCGGAAGAAGCGAAGCATCGGCGATCGCCCGATGACCGAGAGCGCGATCCGTAGCTCCGGCGCGAAGATGATCAGTAGAGCGATTGCACCATATGTGTACACGAGGCTCAGCAGATACGTAATCATCGTCAACTTCAGCGCGGCCGCGATCGCGTAGGTGAGCAGCAAGACCACGATGCCGATCAGCACCGGCACCGCACGCGATCGATGGAGCAACAACAACACACGATAAATCGCGTAGCCGACGATCGCGATCTCGAGGACGTCGCGCCAGCCGATGCTGAGCAGCCGAAGTTGTTCGAGAAAGCTCATGATCTCGCACTCACGCGATCATGGCGCGCGATGGCCCACGCGACATCGAGCGCCTGACGATTGGCGGCGACATCGTGCACGCGAAAGACGCGAGCGCCGCGCTCGAGCGCCGCGACATTGGCGCCGACGGTTCCGAACACACGCTCGCTCGGC
>DATEGN010000245.1:0-12718 GCA_035280125.1 Gemmatimonadaceae bacterium
AGATTGTCCATGGCACGCGAGCGATTTCGGCAGACACAGCGCTGCGGCTGGCGCGCTATTTCGGCACGAGTGATCGGTTCTGGCTCAATCTGCAAGCGCGCTACGATCTCGAGGTAGAGCGCGATAACCTCGGTCCGAGACTGGAGAAGGAAGTTCGAGTTCTCGACCGCGCGAGCTGACGACGCTATTCGCGGCTGCTGGAGGAATGATTGGAGGAGGTCGTTATGTCAGCGGAAACAGCCAGGGCATATCTCGACCCACGTGGTTTCAAGGGTCACAGCTGTGCATTCTGCGGCACTGTCATCCCGATCACCGAGAGCAGTCAGATTCCAATGAGCATCTCGACGGGCGGCAAGGTCGCACGGTATTGGGCTCATCGCGAATGTTTTCGCGAACGTCTGATCCCTGACCTACAGCCTACCGTTGAGAATATTCTGCCTGCATCGACTGACGACATTTTCCCCGCGCGCCTTGGCAGCAGCGACGGCGCCACGTCTTAGGGTAGATGGCCCGCGCCGCTGCTGAACACAATCGCAGAGAGTACCGCGCTCGTGATGACCCGCTGCATCATTGCGGCGCTGCAGAGCCGCTGGCGCATCCGGAGGTGCGGCGTCACGGCGCGAGGGTAATGACTATATGCGCGGTATCGAGCGGTGAAAGGCTGCGCGCAATTCTTATCTGCAACCCAGCGGTGTCGCGCTCGGCGTAACCAGATGCTGTAACCCTCAGAGCCAAAGGCGCGATCGTGTCAGGGAGATTGCCGCTGACTAAGAGGACTCGAAAGTGTCCCTCGGTATCCGTGAGCGCGGTGGCGACGATCGCGCCGGTGCCTGCTGGCAGCGGATACTGCGCAGTGGCTGTGACGGTGGCTCCCGCTACCGGGACGTCGGCGCCAGTGAGAACTGAGCCCTCAACGGCGCCGGTAATCGAGAAGAGGTCGGTGTGAGGCTCCGTTGAGCACGCCGTTCCGAAAACGAGAAGTGAGATTAGTAAGCTGAGAAGTCGCATCTGAGTCCTGAACGCCCTCCTTTTCTCACCCAGAGATCTCGAACAACGTTGACAGCTACGCCACGGCGTTCCGCGCAATCACCTCTCGATAAAACGCCGCACTCAACTTCGGCGTGCGACGCTGCGTCGCGTAGTCCACATAGTGGAGCCCGAACCGGTTCCCGTACCCGTCGGCCCACTCGAAGTTGTCCATCAGACTCCAGAGGAAGTAGCCCTTCACGGGCACGCCGTCGGAGACCGCGCGCTGGAGCTGACCGAGATAATTGCGCAGGAACATGATCCGATCGGTGTCGTACACCTTCCCGTCCGCCGCGGGAATGTCCGATGACGACGTGCCGTTCTCGGTGATATAAATCTCCTTAACATTCCAGAGCTTCGCGACATGATGCGGGCCCCAGTACAGCACCTCGGGTCCGATGAACAGCCACGGCGAGATCATGTGTGGATACGACGGCGGATTCGGCACGACGGCGTAGCCGCTCGGCCCCGTGTCGGCGCGGACGAACGTCGGCTGGTAGATGTTGGTGCCAACAAAGTCGAGCGGACTCGAGATGATCTTGAGGTCATCCGCCGTGACTCGCGGCGCGTCTTCGCCCATGCGCGCGATGTACGCGTCGGTGTACTTCCCTTCCATGATGACGGTGAGGTACTGCGCGTTGATGTCGCGCGTCGCCTTCTCGGCCGCGGCGATGTGTTCCGCGTTCTCGATCACCGGCACGCCGACCACAAGGTTCTCCGCCAACCCGACCTTCGTGCCCGATTTGCCGTTGGCGCGGATGGCTTGCACCGCGAGCCCGTGGCCGAGCACTCCGTTGTGACGCGCCTGATAAAAGCGCGCGGGCGGCAGCTTCAGCCCCGGCGCGTGGATGCCGATGCCGTACCCCAGCTCCATGAACGCGCCGAATTCATTGATGGTGAAAATATGCTTAACACGATCGGTGAGGTGCTGGGCGACGTAGCCGGCATACTTCCCGAACGCCTCCGACGTTTCGCGCGACTCCCAGCCGCCGACACGTTCCTGGAGCGCTTGCGGCAAGTCCCAGTGGTAGAGCGTGGCGAAGGGCTCGATGCCGTTGGCCAGCAGCTCGTCGACGAGGCGGTTGTAGAAGTCGAGGCCCTTGGCGTTAGGCGCGCCGCTTCCATTGGGGAACACGCGCGGCCATGCGATCGAGAATCGGTATGCCTTGACGCCGAGCGCCTTCATGAGCTGGACGTCATCCTTGTAACGATGGTAGTGGTCGTCGGCGACGTCACCCGTGGCGTTGTTGGCGACTTTACCGGGCGTATGGGAGAACGCATCCCAAATGGACGGCAGGCGTCCGTCTTCGGCGACGGCACCCTCGACCTGGTAAGACGCGGTTGCGGTTCCCCAGAGGAAGCCGGTCGGAAACGATCGCGGCGCTGCCTGCGCCGGCGCGGCGTTTGCCGCGTGCGTCACGAGGGGAACGTTCGCGGCGCCGAGGGCGGCGGCACCCGCGAGCTTGGCGAAGGATCGGCGTGAGAGATGGTCGGTCATCGGAGGCCTTTTGCGCGCTTGTAGTAGGCGATGTACTCCTTCGGCGTCGACATCGCGATCACCTTCGCGACGGAGGTGAGCTCGAGATCATCGAGCTGTTTGAAGTGGAGACAGCACTTCCCCATGTCGAGCCGCTTGCCGGCTTTCTTGAATGCGTCGATGAGCAGCTTCTGGGAGAACGGCGATGTGTACTCGCCGCTCGAGCTTTCGTACGCGCCCATCAGGTAGAGCGAGTTGTAATTCTTCTGCGCGCCGAGGCCCACGTAGCAGAGCGGCTGACCATTGTGCGTGTTGGAGAACTCGTCGAGCGGGATGCCCCAATTGATCACGCCCCAGTTCATGAATTCCGCGTACCCCTTGGGGATGTGCTTGTGGACGAAGGCGCGGGCCTCGTCGATCACCGCCCGTTTTTCGGGGGTGAGGGAGGCGAGATAGTCGGCCACGATGGTTGGGCGAGCGGCCTTCGTCTTCGAGCGTGATTTCCTGGCAGGCATTTGGTTGTCCGTCAGTTCAGCAACTGCTCAATAATGCGGCGCGCGGCGGTCTCCTGCGCGCGCTCGGGATGCGCTGTGCGCGGCAGTAACGCCGACGCGCGTTGTGCGTCCTCACGCGCGCTGCGCCGGTCACCGAGGGCACGATATGCGCGAGCGCGGTTGAGCATAGGCCAGATCCAGTCTGGCGCAAGGGCAACCGCTCGATCGAAGTCGCGGATTGCTTCTCTCGCGCGGCCGCGGTCGAGCTGCAACACGCCGCGACTGTTCCACGCCTGAGCATGCGTCGGCACCAATGCGATCGCCGCGCTGCAATCGGCGATCGCTTCGTCGAGGCGACCGAGGCGATGCAGAGCCACGACTCGTTCGCAGATCACACGGACGTCTTCGATGCCATAGCGCTGCGCGGAGCTGAAGTCCTCGGCGGATGCCTCGAAGCGGCGGAGCCGGTCATACAACTTCGCGCGAACGACGTACGCGAGCGCGAGTGACGGGTCCGCGGCCAGCTCTGCGTTCAATTTCTCGAGCAGTTCCTGGTCATCGACGCCCTCGTTCCGCTGCACCTCGAGCAACCGGACACGCTGTTCCGCCGCCGTCAGCGGCCGCGCGCCGGGCCGCTGATATCCCACATTCCTGAGCCAGTTCTGATCGTACTGGTTCTCGTACAGGCGGTGAAGCAGGTCGGGGTGGACTCCTTCCCTGCGCAGCCAGGCATCGAGCCGCGTCTCGTCGACCAGCGGCGCGTCCGGCAGCCAGCGTTGCCAGCGAATCGCGTGACCGTGCTGGTCTCCGAGCGACGCGAGCTCGCGCTCATCGTCAAACAACTCGAGCACCGGTCCGCCCAGGCAGGCGCAGTGACTGTCCTTGTCCGTTTCCTCCTGGATCTGCAGCGCCGCGGCAAGCTCGCCTAACGACCGTCGATCCCTGGTGTCGACGACCACCTCGGTGCCGACCGCGTGGCCGCGCGCCTGGCCCGTCGCCTTGACGACGACGCGATTCGCGACCGCGAACACGGCGTCGAGATGCGCCTGACGCTGCTCCTCACCGGTGGCGAGGCCGAACCAGTGATCATATGCATCGCGCGTGGAGATGACGTCCGTATTGTCTTTCATGAACGTGACCCAGTGCCCGCTTGGATCGAGCGGTCGAAACGCAGGAGGTTCGACGGGGCTGGACACGGTCAGCGCAGTCTTGGTACTAGCTCGAGAATTGCTGCTCTACTGAAGTTAGGGCCTGACCTGAAAACTTCGAAAGGGAGTGTGCATGGACGAGATCAAAGGAATCGCGCGGGTCAAATTCCAACCTGGCAAGGTCGAAGAATGGAAGCGCCTGACAGAAGAGGCCATGGAGATCGTGCGGACCAAGGACCGCGGCACATTGCAGTACGAGATCTTCTTGAACGCGGATGAGACCGAGGCGATCGTCTTCGAGCGCTACCGCAATGCCGACGCCGCGCTCGAGCACTTTTCCAATATCAGCCATTTGATGGCGCCGATCATGGCCACGGCTTCGGTGACGGGGGAGTTGCTGGGCACTCCGAACGCGGAGATGAAACGGCAGCTGGGTAGAGGCGAGCCGAAGCTGTTCACGCCGTGGATGGCTTTGCAGGATCGATGAGTCTCGTTAGGCAGGCCGCGCGTAGAACTCGACACTCACCCCTCGACGGCGCTAGCGCCGTCGACCGCGCGCGTGATCGCGTTGATGAGAGCGTCCGCCAGGACCGGCTTGCGCAAATACGCCACCGCGCCCGCCTCGATGTACCGGTCGATCGCTTCGGGCTCATCGTCCGCGGAGTAGACGATTGTCGGAAAGCGCACCGCGCGCCTGACGAGCTGCTGCAGGATCTCGAGCCCTGTCATGTCCGGCATGTGCGCGTCGAGGAGGAGGCAGTCCACGGCGCTTGCGGACCCGTCGAGGTCGTCGATCAAGGCGCGGCCCGATGCGTAAATACTCACGCGCATGCCGAGCGCGGAACAGAAGCGCCGCAGCGCGACGCGAATGAGCTCCTCGTCATCGACGATCGCGATGTGCAACTCGGTCATCGCCCACGGTGCTCGGCTGTGTACAACGATGAAGCGACCTCGATCGGTGGCGACGCATCGCGGGCCGCCCTCAGCAGACAATGCACGGTCGCGCCACCCGCGATGTCGTTCTCGGCCCAGAGCCGGCCGCCGTGCGAGGCGACAATCGTCCGCGAGATCGAGAGGCCAAGGCCCAACCCTTCCGTCTTCGTCGTCACGAACGGCTCGAAGAGACGATCCATGAGCGCCTTGGGGATCCCTGGTCCGTTGTCACGGATCGAGATCTGCACCGTATCGTTAGGCATCGGCGCGGCGGTCACGGCGAGGCGGCTGTCGGCCATGGCGCTCATCGCCTCGCACGCGTTGAGAATCAGGTTGAGGAGTACTTGCTGAAGTTGCACGCGATCGCCGATCACCGGCGGCAGATCCGGCGCGAGCGACGCGGTCACGGTGACGCGGCGCGTCACCACTTCCGCATGCGCGAGCTCGAGGACCTCGCGGATCAACTCGCCCGCATCCAACGGCTGGAGATGCGTTTCGCCACGCTTGAGCATCGCGCGGAGCCGGCGAATCACTTCGGCCGCGCGTTGATTCTCCTGGATGATGTCGTGGAGGATCTCGTCGAACTGCGCCAGGTCGTCGGGTCGACGCTTGATCAATAGGCGCGCCGCTTCGGCGTTACTCCCGATCGACGCGAGCGGCTGGTTCAGCTCGTGCGCCAACGCGCCCGAGAGCTGGCCGAGCGCGGAGACACGCGCGAGATGTGAGAGCGCACGGCGTTGCTCCTCGATCTGCAAGCGCGCTTTGTGGCGCGCGGTGACGTCGGAGCGCCTAACGAATGCCCCACCACCGGCGAGGGCGAGAAAGTTCACGCTCAATGCATATCGATCGCCGTCGCCGTCGGGCGACAGCGTATACTCCATCTCGAAACGGTGATTCGCGCGCGAGAGGATATCCCGGATTCCCGAGTATTTGCGGTCGGCGGTGACGCTCCCTTCCTCCGCCGCACGACGACAAAGGTCGAGATAGTTGTCGCCGACCAACGCCCGATGAAACGGCTCGACATTGGGAGACTCGGCGAAGCGACGCCAGGCTTCGTTGACCTCCACGATGACCCCACGTCCGTCGAGAATGGCAAAGTGATCGTGGACCGAGGCGAGGATTGCCTGGTGGAGCTCGATGATCGCGCGTCGCGCGGTGCTGATCGCCGCGATGCAGAGAATCGGAAGGCTCGTCAGGATCACGAACAGCTGCAGGAAGACCATGCTCTCATCGCGCGGCGACGCGAGCAAGGGACCGACGCCACGATCGGCGTTGATGAGCAGCGCGAAGCTCACCCCGGTGAGCGCGAGGCTCGTCGCGCCGCTCCCGAAGCGGAGGGCGATCCAGATCAGCGGCGGCAGCGGCGCAAAGAGGCCGAGCGCAAGGCGCCAGCCAGCGCTACCACCCATCCCCCAGGTGATCGCACACGCCCCGCCGAGCGCCGCGGCAACTGCCAACCCCTCGCCAATGCGCGCTCGACTGACGCGTCGATCTCCGCGCGTCTCCACCGGTGTGAGGAGCAGCAGCGCCGGCAGCATCGTTAGGCCGGTCACGCCGTCCGACAAGACCCATCTGACCCATAACGTGTCGAAAGGCGTCGATGGATTGTGCCAGACGACGTTGAGTGCCCCGAGCGCGCCGCCGACCGCGGGAGCGATGAGGACGCTGCTGACGAGAAGCCGCAGCAGTGCACTGATGCTGTCGAGTTGCGGCCGCTGGTGGAAGAGCCCGCGCAAGAGCGCCGTCGCGACGAGCGCCTGCGTCACATCGGCGACCTCCGCGAAGAAGAGTTGAGAGGCGCCTAACCGCGACCACTGCAGCGCGAGCGAGAAGACGACGTCGGCGAGGATGTACCAAACCCAGTCGCGCCGGCGAGAGAGCACGAGCGCCGCGGTGAGCGCGGCGTAGGGAGGAAAGAGTGAGGCGATCCCGATCCCCTGATAGCGGAGGAGCTCGCTGAGTGCATTGCCGATCAGGAAGATCGGCAGATACACGAGCAGCCCGGTCGTCAGCCGAAGAGCACCGGCGTCGGAGAGAGGGGCATCGGTCTCCAGCTCGTTGCGCATCGAGATCAGGTGCTCCGTCGGGAAGCACGTGATTATGCCAGCCCTGGCGGCCGCGCGCAATGTTCGAGGCTATGATTCAGCGTTGAACCGTGGCACACAGGATTCCACGCTGGCCGACGAGATGACGAGAACATGAGCGACAAGATCAATCTGGACGCCAAGCTCGCGACATTCTCCGAGCATTACCAGCCGCGCACCGTCGCTCAGTTCAATGACAACGACATCATGGTCGTCAAGCTCGAGGGTCCGTTCCGGTGGCACAAGCACGATGAGACGGACGACTTTTTCCTGGTGCTCAAAGGCTCGCTCGACATCGAGCTGCGCGACCGCACGGTAACGCTCGGTCCGCGCGAGCTGTTCGTCGTACCGAGGGGCGTGGAGCACCGCCCGGTCGCGCGCGAGGAGGTGCACCTGCTTCTCATCGAGCCCACGGGCACGCCAAACACCGGTGACGTCCGCACCGCCGCGCCACGAAGGCTTGCGTAGTTAGGCGGCTGGCGGAAGGTCGTAGTACGCCTCGAGCCACCAGGCGGCCACTTCGTCCAAAAGCCCTCGCGTCGATTCGTCGTCCGCTGGCACTTGTTTCGCCAACATCTACTGTTGCCGCCTATGCCGCACACAATCAAGCTTCGATCCGTCGCGGGCGTGCTGTGTGCTTGCCTCTGCGCCGGATGCGCGGTCACGCGACCCGGCTCGGCGAGCTCCACTCCACGGCCCGACGACGTGCTCAGCGTGATGCAGCGCGTCGCGGATTGGCAACTCGCTCATCCATCCAAACACGATCCCGCCACCTGGACGCAGTGCGCGGGATACACCGGATTCATGGCCCTCGCCGCGATCAGCTCTGACACGCGCTTTCACGACGCGATGCTGCGCATGGGCCAGAACAATCAATGGAAGCTGGGAACCGAGGGCTCGCCGTATCATGCCGACGATCATTGCGTCGGACAGGTCTACGCCGAGCTGTATCTGCAGCACCGCGACTCGGCGATGATCGCGCCGATGCGCGAGCGATTCGATTGGATCCTCGCTCATCCGACGACCGACAACCTGCGATACGGCGGCACGGGCTGGTGGTGGTGTGACGCGCTCTTCATGGCGCCCGCGGCTTGGCTGCGGCTCGCGAAGGCGACCGGTCGCGGAGACTACCTCGATTTCATGATTCAGCATTGGTGGCAAACGTCGGACTATCTCTACGATCCGGAAGAGCATCTGTACTTTCGCGACGAGCGTTTCTTCACTCAACGCGAGCGCAATGGGCGCAAAGTGTTCTGGAGCCGCGGCAACGGCTGGGTGATGGCCGGCCTCGCGCGCGTGCTGCAGGACCTGCCGGCGGACAATCCAGCGCGGCCGCGCTTCGTTAGGCAGTTCCGCGAGATGGCGGACCGGATCGTAACGCTCCAGCAAGCCGACGGGTTCTGGCGCGCGAGTCTGCTCGATCCCGCGAGCTATCCGATGCAAGAGACGAGTGGGACGGGCTTTTATGTTTACGCGCTCGCCTGGGGAGTCAATTACGGTTTGCTGGAACGCTCGCGATTCGAGCCGGCGGTGATCAAAGGCTGGCGCGCGCTGGTCGGCAGCGTGCACGACGACGGGAAGCTCGTGCACGTTCAACCGATCGGCGAGACGCCGGTACACTTCGACGAAGAAAGCACGGACGTCTACGGCGTCGGTGCTTTCCTGCTCGCCGGAAGTGAAGTGTATCGATTACTGCTGCGCCTTCCAGCGCTTCACTCCACCCGGAGTGCGATCGACGGATCCGTGCGGCTGGCCCGCCGCGCGGGGAAATAGCTCGCGGCGAGGCTCACGATCGTCACGACCACCAGCGCCACGGCAAAGGACGTGAAATCGTTAGGCGCGACGCCGACCAGCCAGGCACTCAGCAAGTGCTTCCCCGCGAATGACGCCGCCAGGCCCGCGACGACTCCCAGCGCTACAGCGCGCATGCCGTGCCCCACGAAAAGTCGTGTCACGCTCGCGATCGGGGCGCCGAGCGCGATGCGAATGCCGACCTCGCGCGTGCGTCGCGCGACGAGAAACGCGATGACACCGTACAGGCCCATCGCGCTCAGGAAGAGGGCCAGGCCGGCCGATGCGAGCAGCACCGCCTCGCCGAGCTGAATCTGCACGAAGTTGGCGGCGATCTGCGATCGCATCGACATGGCCTCGGTGACGAGTACCTCTGGATCGACGCTCGCTATGGTTCGCGTGAGCACCGGCAGCGCGGCCGCCGGATCGCCACGCACGCGCACGGCGAACCGCACATCGCCATCGCCGATACCGTCCTGCCAGATGGGCTCGAAGAGTGCGAGCGGCGTTGGTGCGAGCAACGTGCGTGCTTGATACTCGGGCACGACGCCGACGATTCGCACCCGCGTGCCGCCAATGCGCGCTTCTCGGCCGATGACCGTCGTCGGATCCGCCGCGTCATTCCACAGTCGGGACGCGAGCGCGCGATTGACGATCGCAACACGCGGTGCGCCGCTGCGATCTCCATCATTGAACTCTCGGCCGGCGACGAGTGGCACCGCGAGCGTCGCGAAAAAGTTTGCTGACACTCGGTGATGTTGCGCGAATGTAACCGTATCGACTGCATCGAGGCCAACGGGCGCGCTTTGCGGCGCATTGCTCCAGAGCAGTCCGCAGCAGCGACGGTAGCCGACCGCTTCGACGTTAGGCAGCGCACGCAGCCGCTCGACGATCTCCTTCAGCTCGCGCTCCGAACGATCGGTGGAGTGATTGACGAGGTCGGGCCGCCAACGAACGACGGCAACGTGCTCGGGGTCGAAGGTTCGCGCGTTCATCAGGTTCGCAAAGCTGCGCGCCAGCAGAATGGCGGCCGTGACCAGGACGACGGAGAGCGCCACCTGAGCGCTGACGAGCGCGACGCGAGTGCTCGCGCGTGCCGCGTTGACCGCTCCGTTCTTGAGCATCGCCGATGGACTGACTCGGGAAGTCGTGAGCGCGGGTAACAGCCCGAACAACACGACGGTGCCGGTCGAGGCGACCAGCGCGAAGGCGATGGCGCGCGCGTCGAGCGTCAGCTCGAAGAAATGATGGAAGCCCTCCTGGTCGGTCGTAAAGAATCCCAGCAATCCCTGTGACACCCACGCCGACATCAGCAGTCCGACGACGCCTCCGGCGGCGGCGACGAGGAGGCTTTCCGTGAGGAGCTGGCGGGCGAGACGCCATCGGCTCGCACCTAACGAGATACGCACCGCCATCTCGCGATCCCGCGAGACGCCGCGCGCGACCAGCAGTCCACTCACATTCGCACAGGCGATGAGCAACATGAGAACGGCGATGCCCGACAGGAGCTTCACGAGCGGGAGATACTCGCGCCGTTCGATGGAGCTCAGGCCGGCCGCCGGCTCGGTCACGACGCGATGAAGCGAGTCGTCGGCGAAGGCGGCTTGGGAGAGTGACGCTTCCAGCGTCCGCACCTGCGCATCGGCCATCTCGCGTGTTGCATGCGGAGCGAGTCGCCCCAGCGCCTCCCCTGTTCGGCAGTAACGCTCGGTGATGCAATCCGTGTGACCGAGGTGGGCCATCACGAAAGGCAGCCACACGTCGTCAGGCATCTGGCCGACAGCGATCCCCTGGAATCCCTCAGGGGCGACACCGATGATCGTTACCTCACGATCGGTGATGTGAATTTTTCGTCCCAGCACGCCCGGATCGTCGGCGAGCTGTGCGTGCCAGAACGCCGAGCTCACAACGGCAACGGCGTCCCGGCCGACGACGGAATCTTCCGCCGGCAGGAAGAACCGACCAAGGCGCGGATGGAGGCCGAGCGTCGTCCAGTAATTAGCGGATACGAATGCTGCGTTCTGTTCGACACTGCGCGTGCCGATACGCACCTGAATCACACTGCGCGAGTTGTGCGCAACGACGGCGTCGAACGCGGTCGCGCGTTCGCGAAGGATTTGAACGCCAGCGAAGCCGAGCGCGGGATTGCCACCGGGCCGATGAAACTCGACGCGAATCAGCCGATCGCCCGTCGGAACGGGAAGCGCGCGCAGGAAGAGTGAGTCGATGACATTGAACACCGACGTCGCGGCGCCGATGCCGAGACCGATCGTCGCGATGGCGATGCCAGCGAAGAGTGGCCGGCGGAGGAGTCCGGCCAGAGCGTACCGCCCGTCGCGTTCCAGATCGTTGAGGAGGCGCATCGCGTACAGTCCCTGGAGTTGTCGCGGCGCCCAATGGGAAGAAGCATTCCGTGCGCGCGAAATCGCTAACGCTCATGACGACTTCGCGTTAGCGCGGCACCTCAGGGGCGCTCGCGTGTACGTACTTGTTCATTTCCGAGACACGGTGTTCGCAGGCGGACGGATCGTTGCGGCATTCAGCCTCTAGCTGCATGTTGCCGGATACCTAATAGGCTGCATTCCAGGCGTTTCGTCGCGCGGCGCAAGGTGGGCGTCGATGAAGAGACGGCGATGTCTCCGCTGACTACTCGCGAAACTTGGCGAGCGCTCGAGAATCTCCTCGATCGGGCGCTCAATCGTGGCCGTGCCGAGGGCGTCGACGACGACCGTACGCACGATCCCGTTCCTGACGCCACGCAGCCCGATCCGATCGGTGACGTTCCGGCCGTGGTGCGGTTCTCGGCGCTGCTCGACGACGAAGAGCCGCCGCCGTTGGTGCTCGACGGCCGCTACAACATCATCCGTGAAGTCGGCCGAGGCGGCATGGCCAGGGTCTATCTGGCCGAGGATACGCGGCACGACCGGAAGGTCGCAGCGAAAGTGCTCAGCTCCAACCTGAGCGCCGTGATACTTCGTCAGCGTTTCCTGGCCGAAATCAAGACGGCTTCGACGCTCACACATCCGGCAATCGTCGCGCTGCATGACTCGGGCGAGTCCGACGGCTTTCTGTATTACGTGATGCCATTCATCGATGGTGAGTCGCTACGGGCGCGACTCACGCGGGAGGTGCAACTTTCCGTCGATGACATCGTGCGCATCGTCAGTGAAGTTGCCGATGCACTGGGATATGCGCATTCAAAAGGCATCATCCACCGCGACATCAAGCCGGAGAACATCCTGCTCGACAGCCGGCACGCCCTCGTTTGCGACTTCGGCATCGCGCAGGCCGTTCACGTTGCATCGAGCGAGCGCCTAACGGGGACCGGCATCATTCTTGGCACTCCGGCATACATGAGCCCCGAGCAAGGCGCCGGTGGTCGGGACATCGATGCACGGAGCGATGTCTACTCTCTCGCCGTGGTCGCCTACGAAATGCTTGCCGGCGAACCGCCATTCGGTGGCGTAACACCTCAAGCAGTGGCGGCGAAGCACGTTCACGCCCGAATTCCGGACGTCCGAATCGTCCGTCCCGCGATCGCGGCAGCGACGCAGAAGGTGCTCGAAAAGGGATTGGCGAAAGTTCCGGCAGATCGTTTTGTGAGCGCAGTCGACTTCGCCGACGCGCTACGACGTTCCGCTGCCGATGACGATAGCAGTCGGCGCCAGAGCCGCCGGCGAATGATGACGGGAGCCGTGGCGGGGGGCGTGCTCGCGTTAGGAGTGGCGGTGTTCACACTGCGCGGCGTGACCTCTTCGTCGCACG
>DATEGN010000246.1:0-10035 GCA_035280125.1 Gemmatimonadaceae bacterium
AGCCGCCTAACGCACCGAACCCGAGCTTCCCGAGAATGTTCAGGTTGTAGAGCGAGACTGACGGCACACTCGTTCGCAGCGGATGATACTCGGCGAGGTGGCCTGTGAGCAGACTGATAACTGGCAGCACCAGCAATGTGCCGAACACGACGAGCATCACGACGCCGCCCGCGTTGTGGACCCACTTGCCGACGGACAGGCCGATCACAGACGCAACGACCATCAGCGATAACAACAGGGCCGTCGCGAGTGCGACGAACCAGCTGCTCGTCGTCATCCACGACGCGCTCGGACCGATGGCGTACGCCAGATACGTCGCGCACTCGAGACCAATCTCCGACGTGTGCAGGATGACGTACAGCCACAGGTTCCACGCGAGCATGAATCCCACCGTCTCGCTGAACCCGAGCTTCGCCCATTGATACAGTCCGCCTTCGAGGGGCATCAGCCGAGCGAGGTACATCACGACGGCGGCTGATGGCAGATAAAAGAGCACGATCGCGAGCAGCCAGAAAATCACGTGAGACGGTCCGAGCTTTCCCGCGACGCCGATCCACGACAATCCGACGATGAAGAGAATCTGCGTCAGAACAAGGTCGCCGACGCCGAGCTCCTTGCGCAGCGACGCGCTGTGTGCTTCGACACGTGCTTCCGCTTCCGCGAGCTCGCCCGGAAGCGCCGCGGCTGGTGTCAGCGATCGATCTCGCCGAGAATCGTCCAGTACCGTGCCCATGCCTCGAGTCCCTCGTGCAAGCGATGGATGCGAAAGAATTCGTTAGGCGCGTGGTAGTCTTCGTCGGCGGTCGAAAAGGAGAAGAAGACCGTATCGAGACCCATCAGTCGCTTAAAAATCTCGGAGATGGGCACGGTGCCACCTGAACGGACGATCAAAGGCGACACGCCATACACTTCACGCAGCGCCCTTTCGGCCGCTTTCAGCGCAAAGTGATCCGTGCGGATCTGCGCCGGCCGGGCACCGTGATCACCGGCCAAAATCGAAAGGCGCGTCCCGCGAGGCACGTGCGACTCGAGGTGGCGCCTGACGAGCGCGACGATCTCCTCGGGATTCTGATCGGCGACGAGCCGGCACGTGATCTTCGCGTGTGCCTCGCTCGGGATCACCGTTTTCTCCCCCGGTCCCTGATAGCCGCCCCACATCCCATTCACCTCGAGCGTGGGGCGTGTCCACTGGCGCTCGAGAGTGGAATAGCCTGGCTCGCCGAACGTCGCCGGTGCGCCGACCTGCGCGAGATACGCTTGCTCGTGGAAGGGAAGCTCAGTGATCGCGGCGCGGTCTGCGGCGCTCAGCTCGCGCACTCGGTCGTAAAACCCTTTGACGGCCACGCGCCCGTTAGGCTCGTGCAACGAGGCGATCAGTTGCGCCATCGCGTGCAGCGGATTCGCGACGCTGCCGCCGTGACGTCCTGAATGGAGATCCTTCGCTGCACCGGTGAGCGCGATTTCTAAACCAGCAAGTCCGCGGCTCGACACCGTCAACGAAGGTTCGTCGACCCGCCACATGGCGCCGTCCGCGGAAATGACGACGTCCGCCGCGAGCAGCTCCTTGTGCTCGCCGATGAATGAGTCGAGGCTCGGACTCCCGATCTCCTCCTCACCCTCGAACATGCACTTGATGTTGATCGGCAAAGCGCCCGCGGTCGCGAAGAATGCTTGCGCGACTTTGATCGGGATGAGCATCGGTCCCTTGTCGTCGGACACACCGCGAGCGTACACACGGCCGTCGCGCACAGTCGGTGTGAAGGGAGGGCTCTTCCATTTCTCGAGCGGATCTGCCGGCTGCACGTCGTAGTGGCCGTACACCAGTGCGGTAAGCTTGCCTGGCGCGCCCAGCCATTCGCCGTAGATCACCGGATTCCTGGGGGTTGGAATGGTGCGAACGGAAAACGGGCCCGCGCTGGTGAGCGCGTCCGCCACCCAGCGCGCTGCCGCCGACATGTCGCGCGCGTGCGCGGGATCGGTGCTGACGCTCGGAATCGCCGCGAACTCGATGAGCTCCGTGAGAATACCGTCCTCGCGCGTCGCGAGTTGCTCGAGGACACCCTCAGCCACAGTCATTTTCCACCGTCGATCGATAGCACCTGGCCAGTGATCCAGCCGGCATGCTCAGAGGCGAAGAAGAGCACGCCATAGGCGATGTCCTCGGGCGTGCCGAGACGTTTCAGCGCGATTCGTTCCACGAGATCGCGCTGCCGCTTGGCACCATAAGCCTCCCACTGCCGCTCCGTGGTCGGATTCGAGCGTACGAATCCCGGCGCGATATTGTTGACGGTGATTCCCCACGGTCCGAGCTCGTGTGCGAGTTGGCGCGTCAATCCGATCTGCGCCGCCTTGGCCGACGCGTACGCCTGGATGCCCGTTAGGCTCACGCCGAGGCCCGCGCCGCTCGAGATGTTGATGATACGTCCCGAGCGCGCTGCCTTCATGGCCGGCGTGACCGCTTGCGCGCAGTAGAATGCGCCGGTGACGTTGACGTCGAAGAGCCGCTGCCACTCGCCCGGCGTCACCTCCTCGAGTGGTCGACCGACCTGCCCGAGCACGCCACCCGCATTGTTGACGAGAATGTCGACGCGGCCACTTGGCGCACTGGCATCGGCGACGAACCCATCGACTGCTCGCTTGTCGCTCACGTCGACGGTTCGCACGGTACACTGGCCACCCTTCTCGAGGCACAGGCGACCTGTCTCCGCCAACTCGTCGTCCAGCACGTCGCACGCCCAGACGTTCGCGCCGCGTTCCGCGAAGGCTAAGCTGATGGCTCGCCCGAATCCATGCGCGGCGCCGGTGACGACGACCGTCGAGTGTACGAACTGTGAGCTCGTCGAGCGGCGCGGGCGGCCGTTAGGCATCGTCACCCCATCCGGAGTTCAGCAGGGCACGCGTCTCGTCGACGGCGACCGCCCACAGCGCCAGCATGTCGTCATCGGAGCGCTGATAGAGTCCACCAAAGTTGCCGTCGCCGATATACGTGCGCATCGCGATCGGGTCCAGGGTTCGAACGTGCGCGAGATCGACCATTCGCTTCTGCGCCGCGGGCATTGTCATACCAGGAAGCCGCGTCCATGGAAAATTCTCCATCCAGGACCCGTGTGACGCGACCGGATCGATCTGCTGGACCTTGGCCCACGTGCGTGGCGCGTTCCACCAGTTGTGAAAGATCACGCGGCAGCCGACATGATCGGCCGACCACTCTTGCGCGAACTGCTGCACTGCGCCGTTACCACCGTGACCATTCACGATGAGGATGCGCCGAAAGCCACTGTGCGCCATGCTGTCGAGGATGTCGCGGACGATGTTGAGATGTGTCTCAACGCGGAGCGAGATGGTCCCGGGAAACTCGCGAAAGTACGGCGTGACTCCATATGCGAGCACGGGAAACACCGGCACGCCGAGTGGGTCCGCGACCTCGGCGGCGAGGTGCTCCGGGAGAATGCAATCGACGGTGAGCCG
Source organism: Gemmatimonadaceae bacterium (assembly GCA_035280125.1). Lineage (GTDB taxonomy): Bacteria > Gemmatimonadota > Gemmatimonadetes > Gemmatimonadales > Gemmatimonadaceae > AG2. The sequence continues at coordinate 3,469 of DATEGN010000246.1, forward strand.
CAGATAGCTGTGCTGCTCCGTGCTGCCGAGGGGGAGAACTGCGCGGTCGTCGCGCTTCAGATAGTCCTCGACTTGCATCCAGTTCATGTCGCTGACGCGCACGCTGCTTCTCCCTCCAATTCAGTCGCGCGACAACTTACGCGACGGTCCCCGGATGTGCGACCAAGCGAAGAAAACCATCTCATTAACTCTTGACTCGGCGCGACCGCCGAGCGTAGGCTCGGCGAGAAGCAGTGGCCCGTGATTTCGGTCTCGCGTGGGCGTTTTCGGTCCTGCTCCTGTCAGCGTGTAGCGCCATCCTCGGGGCATGCACGCGAGTCACCAAGCGGCGAGGAAGGTGGGGATATGGGAATGGCGGCGACCACGACCAAGATCTGGACGCTGGAGGAATTACACAGCTTGCCAGACGACGGGAACAAGTATGAGCTCATTCACGGAGAGCTCTTCGTGACCCCGCCGCCGACAGACTACCACGAGACGATCGCGGCGCGTCTCACGCGGTTGCTCGATCCCTTTGTGGCCGCGAATGGGCTTGGGTTCGTATATCATCCGCGCGCCGTGATGCGGTTCCAGGGCTCCGAGGTCGAACCCGACCTCATGGTGCGTAACGCACACCCTCGTCCCGAAAAAGATTGGAACAAGGCGCCGCGGCCGAGCCTCATCGTCGAGATTCTGTCCGAGTACACGCGGCGGCGCGACCGCGTTCAAAAGAAGAATCTCTATCTCGAAGCCGGTGTCGAATACTGGATCGTCGATCCGGAAGCGCGCACGGTCACCGTCGCGCGCCCAGGTGAAGCCGATCGCATCGAGCGCGACACGATGTCGTGGACGCCGATCGGCATTTCGGCCACGCTCATTCTTGGCGTCGTGGAGATCTTCGGCTGACTCACGATTTGCATCGCGAGTCGACAAGCCGGCCGGCATCGAATACACTTTGCGCGACCAATCAAAGGGAGCACGCGGATGAGCGGCGTACGGGTGTTGGTCGGGACCAAGAAGGGTGCGTTCACCCTAACGGCAGACGGGACGCGCAAGAACTGGGAGATTTCCGGCCCGCACTTCGCGGGCTGGGAGATCTATCACATGAAGGGCTCCCCGGCCGATCCCAATCGCATCTACGTCTCGCAGAGCAGCGGTTGGTTCGGGCAAGTGATGCCGCGCTCCGACGACGGCGGGAAGACGTGGCAGACGGTGGGCAACAAGTTCACCTACGACGGCATTGCCGGCACGCACGCGTGGTACGACGGCAGCCCACACCCCTGGGAGTTCAAACGTGTCTGGCACCTCGAGCCGTCGTTAGGCGACCCCGACACCGTCTACGCGGGCGTCGAGGACGCGGCGATGTTTCGCAGTACCGATGGCGGCCAGAACTGGGAGGAGCTTTCCGGACTCCGCAACCACGACACGGGTCCGAAGTGGCAGCCCGGGGCGGGCGGCCTCTGTCTGCACACCATTCTCATCGATCCGAGCAATCCGCGGCGCATGTTCATCGCCATCTCGGCGGCTGGCGCGTTCCGCACTGAAGACGGAGGCGCGACGTGGAAGCCGATCAATCGCGGACTGCACTCGCAATTCATGCCTGATCCAACGGCCGAGGTGGGTCATTGCGTCCATCGATTGGCAATGCACCGATCGCGGCCGAACACGGTGTACATGCAGAAGCACTGGGATGTGATGCGAACCGACAACGCGGGCGACCAGTGGACTGAGGTGAGTGGCAATCTGCCCACGGATTTCGGATTCGTGATCGATGTCAACACCAACGAACCGGAAACGATTTACGTCGTACCGATCAAGAGCGACTCCGAGCACTACGTGCACGAGGGAAAGCTGCGCGTGTTCCGAAGCCGGACGGGTGGAAACGAGTGGGAGCCGCTGACGAAGGGGCTGCCGCAGAAGGACTGTTACGTGAACGTTCTTCGCGACGCGATGACGGTCGATTCGCTCGATCCTTGCGGCGTGTACTTCGGAACATCGGGTGGGCAGGTATACGGCTCCGCCGACGGAGGCGACAGCTGGAACGCAATCGTGCGAGACCTGCCGGCTGTGTTGTCGGTCGAGGTGCAAACGCTCTCGTGATTCGCGTCGTCTTGCCACCACCGCTTCGGATTCTGGCGCACACGGGTCCGGAGATCTCGGTCGAGGTCGAAGGTCCCGTGACGCAGCGCTCGGTGCTCGACGCCATCGAGCAGCGATATCCGATGCTTCGCGGCACACTGCGCGATCAGAACACGCAGCGTCGTCGTCCCCTCGTCCGCTTCTTTGCCTGCGAGGATGATCTTTCCAACGAAGCGCCCGATGCTGCGCTTCCAACCGAGGTGGCAAATGGTGAAGAGCCCTTGCTCATCATCGGCGCCATCGCCGGTGGCTAGCGTTCCGGGTGCTCGACGTGAGTTGAGCCGCTTAACAGCCTATTAACGAAGTCTTTACAAGCCGCGCCACGTCTCCAGACGGTGGTGCGGCTTCTGCATAGAGGATGGGTTGTTCCGCCAACCGGCGGCATTCGTAGCTCATTACCTGAGGACCGTTTTTTGGACAAACGGCCCAAAACAAATGTTGTCAAGAAAGACGCGCGCCTGACGCCGCGGACCGCCGCCCCCGACATCTTCGGTGGAGACGGCGAGATGGGCGCGCTCATGAGTGCCTTCGACTGGTCGAAAACATCGTTAGGCGCTCCCGATCGGTGGCCGCAGAGCTTGCGCACCGTCACGCGCGTCCTCCTTACCTCGCGCTTCGCGATGTGGATGGGATGGGGACCGGATCTTCTCTTCTTCTACAACGACGCCTATCAGCGCATGACCCTGGGACGCAAGCACCCGTGGGCCTTGGGACGTCCGGCGGCGGAGGTGTGGCGAGAAATCTGGGCAGATATCGAAGGGCGCGTGCGCACGGTGATGGAGACGGGTGTCGCAACCTGGGACGAAGCGCTCCTGCTGTTTCTCGAGCGGAGCGGTTACGTCGAAGAGACGTATCACACCTTCTCATATAGCCCGCTCATCGGAGACGACAGTGTCGTCAGCGGCCTGCTCTGCGTCGTCACCGAGGAGACGGAACGTGTCATCGGCGAGCGGCGGCTGGCGAGCTTGAGCAAGCTTGGATCGTCGCTGGCGGCGACGAGCACCGAGAAACAAGTGCTTGCCGCGACCGAATCCTGCTTGAGCACTAATCAACGGGATCTCCCGTTCGCGCTCGTCTATCTCTTTCCAAACAGCGAAAGTCGAGCTGAGCTCGCGGCGGCCGTCGGCATTTCGGCGGGTCACGCCGCCGCGCCGCGCGAGCTGAACGTGGGCGATGCCTCAGCGCCATGGCCGATCGATCCTGCCGCTGACGGTGCCGGTCCCACCTTTGTGAACGACCTCGCGCGACGGTTCGGCGACCTGCCGACGGGCGCGTGGGATTCGCCACCGGAACGCGCGATCATCCTGCCGATCGCGAAGCAGGGCCAGGAGCGCCCTGCCGGATATCTCGTTGCCGCGCTCAATCCGTTTCGGCCCGTCGATGAGCCGTACGCCGGCTTCATTCGCCTGATCGCTGGTCAGATCGCGTCGAGTTTAGCAAACGCTCGAGCCTATCAGGAGGAGCGACGACGATCCGAATCGCTGGCCGAGCTCGATCGCGCGAAGACGCTGTTTTTCTCGAACGTCAGCCACGAGTTTCGCACGCCACTGGCGCTGATGCTCGGGCCGGCAGAGGATGCGCTCGACGACGACGGGACGACGGCCAGAAATCGGGAACGGCTGACGGTCATCCACCGCAATGCGCTTCGGTTGCTGAAGCTCGTCAACACGATGCTCGATTTTTCGCGCATCGAAGCCGGGCGGATGCATGCAACGTATGAGCTGACCAATCTGGCCGCATACTCCGCGGAGCTCGCGTCCAACTTCCGCTCTGCCATCGAGCGCGCGGGGCTGTCGCTGGTGGTGGACGCACCGCCGCTCCGCATGGGTGTGTACGTGGACTGCGACATGTGGGAGAAGATCGTATTGAACCTTCTCTCCAACGCGTTCAAGCACACGTTCGAGGGCGAGATCACCGTGCGAGTCTTCGAGCGCGATGGCGAGGCAGTGCTCGAGGTGCGAGACACAGGCGTGGGCATTCCACGAGAGCAACTGCCGCACGTGTTCGAGCGATTTCATCGCGTCCCCAGCTCTCGCTCGCGCACCCACGAGGGCACCGGCATCGGGTTGGCGCTGGTTCAGGAACTGGTGAAGCTGCACGGTGGCCAGGTCCAGGTCGCGAGCAAACTCGGTGTCGGGTCGACGTTCACTGTCTCGATTCCCTTTGGCTCCGCACATCTGGCGCCGGAGTATGTCGTCGCGGCCGCTGATGTCGGCCGGCGCGAGCGCTCATCGACCGGCGTGCGGGCAGAGGCCTACGTCGAGGAGGCACTCCGCTGGCTGCCAAGTGAGGAGTTGGCTCAATCGTCGAGCCGAAGTGAGCATCGTCCGAGTGCGCCGCGCATTGTCATCGCCGACGACAATGCGGACATGCGTGACTATGTCGCCCGATTGCTCCGCGAACGAGGCTGGGAGGTGGATACCGTCGGCGATGGCGAGGCAGCGCTAACCGCGGCGCGCCGATCACCGCCCGATCTCATTCTCTCCGACGTAATGATGCCGCGTCTCGACGGCTTTGGTTTGCTGCGGAAGCTGCGCGAGAGCCCGGAAACGAAGGGTGTGCCCGTGGTCCTCCTCTCGGCGCGAGCCGGCGAAGACGCGCGCGTCGAGGGCATCGAGGCCGGCGCGACCGATTACCTCGTGAAGCCATTCTCGGCACGCGAGCTCGTCGCCCGCGTCGAGGCGCAACTGCATCGCGAAACGGAAGCGGCCGAAGAGCGTCGCGTAACGAAAGAGCGAGAGCGCCTGCTCGCGGCGGTGCAAGCCGAGCGTGCCCGATTGCAGGAGCTGCTCGCGGACGCACCGGCGGCAATCGCGACGCTGCGCGGACCGACGCACATCTTCGAGACGGCGAACGGTCAATACATGCGTCTCGTCGGAAATCGACCACTTGTCGGGAAGCCGATCCGCGAGGCTCTGCCCGAGCTGGAGGGCCAAGGCGTCTACGAGCTGCTCGATCGGGTGTATCGATCCGGCGAACCGTACGTCGGCCGAGCGCGACAGCTCCTGTTCGATCATGATGGCGATGGCGTCGCGGAGGAGCAGTTTTACACGTTCGTCTATCAGCCGATCCGCGAAGAGGGGGTCGTCACGGGAATCTTCGTTCACGCGTTCGAAGTCACCGATCAGATCCTCGCGCTTCGGGCGGCGGAATCAGCGAATCAGGCCAAGAGTGATTTCCTGGCGGCGATGAGCCACGAGCTGCGTACGCCGCTGAACGCGATCGGCGGCTACGTGCAGCTCATCGAAATGGGGATTCATGGGCCGGTGACCAATGCGCAGCACGAGGCGCTCGAGCGTGTACAGCGGAGCCAGCAGCACTTGCTCGCGCTGATCAACGACGTGTTGAATTTTGTGAAGCTCGAAGCGGGCCGCATCGAGTACGACATGGCGGACGTGTGGATCACCGACGCGGCGAATAGCGTCGTCCCGATGATCGAGCCGCAGCTCTCGGCAAAGGGCATTAGCTGCGAGGTCCACGTCGACGGAAACGCGAGAGTGCGTGCTGATCCCGAAAAACTCGAGCAGATCTTACTCAACTTACTGTCGAATGCAGCCAAGTTCACGGGCAGGGGCGGGCGCATCACGGTCGATGTCGCCACGCGCGCCGAATCATGGGAGGGAACCGAGAGCCAGGTATTTCTCCGTGTCAGCGACACGGGTTGTGGCATTCCATTCGAGAAACAAGCAATGATCTTCGAGCCATTCGTGCAGGTGCATCGCCGCCTCACACGACCGACCGAGGGCACCGGACTTGGTCTCGCGATCAGTCGCGATCTCGCGCGAGGAATGGGCGGTGACCTTCGAGTTCGCAGCGAGGTAGGGAAGGGCGCGCGATTTACGCTGAGTCTCCGCGCCGCAGCGCCTGCTGAGATGTTACCGGGCGCCCTTTGAGCTAACCGCAGACCTGGTACAACAGGTCGTCCTCGACACGATAGAGCAGTGGAGCGACCTGGATCCTCGGGTAAATCGCACTCAGCCGCGCCGCCTCCTGAAGCACGAACTCGATCTCGTCGCGAATTCCGAACTTCGGCGCGCTCTCGGCGAAGTGGCGTTCCGCGCGCGCGCGATCCCAGCCGGCGCTCGCGATCATTCCCTCGATGAACTGCTCGCGGCGCTGAGCAAGGCGCGCCATTCCGCAATCGGTGTGCGCGATGAGCACGATCGTACGCACGCCGCCCACAGCGATCGCATACGAGATGCGAAACTCGTTGTCGCGCATGTTCGCACCAGCGGTGCGGAGCACGAACGCGAAGTCGTTAGGAATGCGCAGCGCTTTCCGGCTGTCCATGCACATGCCGATCAGCAGCTCGGGACGCGTGACGGCGTTGAGCGAACGCCCCAGGTTGTGATACTCGAGCAGATGGCCGACAGGCGTGTTGCGGTAGATCGGCAGAATGTCGTCCGCCGTTACGACGGGAAGGATCTCGGGCATGGGACAAAACTAACC
>DATEGN010000247.1:0-4985 GCA_035280125.1 Gemmatimonadaceae bacterium
TGGGTTGAGGGAGTACTTCAAGCGAACGTGTACACGGTACGGCGTGCCGTTCGGGCACATCGGCGATGGCGGAGAGGAGGACACGGGCGCGGACGCGCGACGTGTTGCGGCACGAGTCGCGGCGGAGCAGCTGGATTTGTCGTTATGAGGTTGTTAAGGGCAGGAACCGCGTCATGCAGTCAAACTCGTTAGGGGACCGACGTCGTACTCGGCGATCTCACCGCGGCGGCGAGCCCATTCGCGGACCGCGCGTCGATCGTCCTCGGTTGCGCTTGCGTCAGCGCGATAAATGAGACGAGCGAGACCAGTGCGGTCATTCGTGCTGGCGTCGCAGGTCAGTCCGCGACCTTCTACGAGTCCGGCGACAAAATCGTCCCAGAGCTCCAGCGCACCGTCTTCGCCGAGACCGTCCGTGAGTCGGAATCGAATCGCGAAGCCGAGCTTTGGTGCGGGCGTGTACTCCATCGCCTCCTCCTCGCTACCAAATCGTGTGGAAACAGAGCGGTCGTAGCGTGGTGCGGTTCGGAGAGGACGTCAAGCTGAGCAGAAGAGGAAGGAAGAAGGAGCAAGGCCTCCTTCTTGCTTTCGGTTTTCTTTCGGGATAGCTTATCCGCCCCTTCTTCTGCGGCAATCTCGACGGTCGCTGAAGCGAGACAGAACAAAAGATGCTTCCACAGTCCCTCGTCGATCTTCTCCCCCTCCCTCTTTCCGCCCCTGCTGGCGCCGATGTCCGCACGTTGGCCACCGGTGTGGAAGCGCTCGACGCCGGATTGGCGGGCGGCGGGTTGCCACGTGGTCGATTGACAGAAGTTGTCGGGACTCGAGGGAGTGGGAAAGCGACGCTGCTGCGACAGATCGTAGAACAAACGCTGAGCGAAGAGGGATGGGTGGCGTACATCGATGCGACGCGCACGCTCGCGCCACGGGACTGGGCCCATCTGGGCGACGAGGAAGGACTGTGGATGATTCGGCCGCGCGACCCATCTCGAGCGGCGTGGTGCGCCGACGTGCTGCTGCGGTGTGGCGCGTTCGCGCTCGTCGTCATCGACTCGGCGCCGGTGGTATCGCGCGGCGTGGCCGTACGCCTAACGAGACTCGCGCGCGAATCGGGTGCGGTGCTGGTGATCGCCGGTGAAGAAGGGAGCGGTTCGCTGTTGGGAGGCGCGGTTCGACTGCACGTCCAGAGGGCAGAGGGTAGAGCGCAGAGAGCAGAGAGTAGAGGGCAGAGCGCCCACCCTCTACCCTCCACCCTCCACCCTCTACCCCCTGCCCTTCACCCTCCACCCAGACGCGAGAGACGAATGACGATTCGCGTGGAGAAGGGAGGAGGAGGAACTCATCGAACCGTGGAGGTCAGCTGTGCAATTGGAGTGGCGCGTCGCTTGTGTACGCATCCCGAGATTCCCGATCGGCGCGGTGTGGCGCGCCGCGCAGCGGGGGGATCTGGGAGCGAGCGACGTGCAGCTTCTCTTGCCATTTCGCGCCCCGGAGAAGGCGGACCTAACGAGTCCGCCGCGGCCACTCGCGTTCTCGCGCGGAAACGGCGATGCGCCGAGCCCGAGTTCGGAATCGGCGACCTCCACCGCGACACTCCCACTCCCCCTCCCCTCGCCTCGGCCGATATCGGGTGAGCATTGGGATGACATCCCGATTGTTCTGACGGAGCCCGCCGGTCCCAAAACGACAGCAGGACGACGTCGATTGCGCGCTGTATCGGCGGCGGCGGGGCGTGCTGGTATTCGTGCGGGGATGACGCTCGCGGAAGCGCGAGCGATCTGCGCGGACGTACATGAATATCTCTGGAACGATGTCGCGATTGCCGGCGCGACGACGGAGATGACGGCGCAGCTTCTCGCGGCGAGTCCGCAGGTCACGCCGGTCGCGGGTACGCCGGGAATGTGGTGGGTGGGTGCCTCGGGCTTTGGCGGTCGCGGCGGAGAGCGGGATCTCGCGTATTCACTGCGTCGCATCGCCGCGCGTTGGCATCCCAGGCCGCGTGTGGCAATCGCCGATTCGTGCGTCGCGGCGCGCGCGGCGACGTGGGCCGGCACCTCGTTCCAACAGAGCGACGATCGGTCGCTCGTGTGCATTGTGCCGCACGGACATGACGCGGGATATCTCGCTCCAGCACCGCTGGCGCTCGTTCCCATGGGTGACGAGTTGCGTTTGGCGCTGCAGGCGCTCGGCCTGCGGAGCGTAGGCTCGTTCGCGGCGCTTTCGGCAGAAGACGTCGAGCGACGGTGGGGGGCTGAAGGTTTGCACGCGTGGCGATTGGCGCGCGGTGAGGATCATCGGCGTCCCGTGCTCGCGCGCGTTCCCGATCTGCCGGTGGTCGACGCCGAGCTGCCGATGCCGGCGACGACGATGGAGCCGATTCTGTTTCTCGTTCGGGCCGCGCTCGATCGCTTAACGACGCACCTCGTCGCGCGCGGCCAGGCGGTGGCGGCGCTATCGATCACGATCAGTCTCGACGACCGCCGCGGCGCGCTGCCGGCGAATGCGCTCGCTCGAGCACACACCGTGACGCGTGAGATTCGGCTTGCCCGGCCGGTTGCTCGTTCGACGCCGCTCTTCGAGCGTTGTCGGGCACTGTTGGATACCTGGCCTTTGACGGCGCCGGCGATCGGAGTGGGTGTGGCCATCGTCACCGCGGCGCCGCTCTCGGGGGAACAGGGCGATCTCCTCAACGCGGCATGGCGCGATGCCGCGGCAGTGGATGCAGCGCTTGCTCGATTGCGCGCTGAGCTGGGGCCGAATGTCGTAGTGAAGCCGGTTGCACGAGATGCCCATGTGCCGGAGAGAGCTGGGGCATGGATCGAAACTGGGGAACGCGCGAGTGCTGGAACTGATCAAAGCGATGAGAAGAGCGCCGGGACGGAAACAGCGGTGCGAACTGATCCTGCGATTCGGCTGCTCGAGTCGCCGGAATCCGTGTTCGTCGTGTGCGACGATGGAGTGCCGCGCGCGGTGACGTGGCGCGGACGCCGGCTCACGATCGAACGAGCGATCGGTCCCGAGCGACTCTCCGGCGATTGGTGGGACGACGGCTATCGCCGCGATTACTGGCGATGCGAGAGTGCGTTCGGAGACTTCGTGCTGTACCTCGACCGAATGGACGATCAGTGGTGGGTGCAGGGGTGGTTCGATTGACGAGATCGCTGCCTAACGACTATGTCGAGCTGCACTGCCACTCGTCCTTTTCCCTCCTCGATGGCGCGGCGCTGCCGGAAGTGTTGGCAGCGCGGGCGGCAAACCTCGGGATGACGGCACTCGCGCTCACGGATCATGACGAGTTGGGTGGTGCCGTACGGTTTGCGCAGGCAACGCGTGAGGTGGAGATCGAGGGGATCATTGGCGCTGAACTAACAATGCGGGTGGAGAGCAGAGGGCAGCGAGCAGAGGGTATGCAACCCTCTACCCGCAACCCTCTATACTCTACCCATCTTGTTCTTCTCGCCGAAACGCGCGAAGGCTACGGCAATCTGTCAACGCTCATCACACGGGCGCGGATGGAGAATGCGCGTGGCGAGCCGAGTGTTTCGCTCGACCTGCTCGCGCAGCATGCACGTGGCTTGTTCGCACTCACCGGATGTCCGCGCGGGTGGGTTCCATTGCTCGTCGCGGCGGGTGACATCGACGGCGCATGCGAGGCAGCGGCGATCATAAAAGATGCATTCGATGGCCGCATGGCCGTCGAATGCTGGGATCATGGACTCGCCGAAGAACGTGTGATCGTCGGCGGACTGATCGAAGTCGCCCGCGCACTCGATGTCCCATGGGTCGTGACAAACGACGTGCATTACGCGCGCGCCCGTGACCGCATCGTTCACGACGTGTTGTCATGCCTCCGACACGACAAAAAGCTCGACGACATGGGCACGCGTCTTCGGCCTAACGGCGAGTGGTATCTCAAGAGTGCAGCTCAGATGCGGCGACGGTGGCAACATGCACCGGAGGGCATCATCGCGACGCGCGCGATCGCTGAGCGGTGCTCATTTCGTATGAATCAGCTCGAGCCGACACTTCCCGCATTTCATTTACCTCCACAGGTCAGCGCGGACGAATATCTCGAGCGGTTGGTGATTCAGGGCGCGCAGGAGCGGTGGGGAGTCCAGAGTGGTGACGCATCGTTTCCGACCGACACCCATCGCCGACAGGTCGAGCACGAGCTGGAGATGATTCGCCGGCTCAAGCTCGCAGGCTACTTTCTCATCGTCTGGGATATCGTGCGTTTTGCGCGGCGCGAAGGGATTCTCTGCCAAGGACGGGGGTCGGCCGCCAACTCCGCGGTCTGTTACTGCCTCGGTATCACTGCCGTCGATCCAATTCGACTTGGCTTGCTCTTCGAGCGATTCCTGAGCGAGGAGCGTCATGAGGCGCCGGACATCGACATCGATTTCTCGCATCGCGAGCGCGAGCGGGTGATCCAGTATGTGTACGAGAAGTACGGACGCGAGCATGCGGCGATGGTGTGCGAGCAGATCACGTATCGCGGCCGCTCTGCCGTACGCGATGCAGCGCGCGTGCTCGGCTTCTCGGTCGAACAAGCAGACCGGCTGGCAACGCTCAGCGATCGTTTTTCGGCCCGGGCTACGGCCGAAGCCCTGCGCGGTACGTCGTCAGGCAACGATGGCGAGGAGCGGGAGGAGACGCCCGAAGAAGTCATCGCGCGCGCGTTCGGGCAGCAGATGATTCCCGGAACGACCGCAACGACGCAATCGCGCGAAGTAAAGGAAGCAGCAAAGCGGGTCGAGGGGAGCGCGTCGAGGGCAGCGGGTGCGGAGGTGACGAAGCTGGCACCAAAGGGGAAAAGGCAGCTGACGGCAGCCGACCGGCCGCGGCCAAATGCGGCCTACGAACCGTACGGCAGCGTCACCGGCCATGAGACCATCCAACAAAATCGAAAATGGGAAGACGCGAATCAGCTCACGCCGAAAGCCGACTACATCGACCCGTACGCGAAGCAAACGCATAACGAGCGACGC
>DATEGN010000248.1:0-3688 GCA_035280125.1 Gemmatimonadaceae bacterium
CCTCCGCACGCGTCTCATCCCTTCTTCGGGTCTCCGCTTGTTGGGGTGTGCTCGGCGGGACCAAAAGTAGGACGGCCACCCCTAAAGTCAAACGGCTTGCGAGTCTTATGAGGCAGCGAGTGAGGACTCGCGAGCGCTCTCCCGAGCCGCGGGCGTCGCGCGCTTTTCACCGTCTGGCAAGACAGTGCGTAGCCATCGTCCCGTATGCGACCCTTCGACGCGCGCGACATCCTCGGGCCGGCCCGTCGCGATCACCTCGCCGCCACGGTCTCCTGCTTCTGGACCAAGGTCGATCACCCAGTCCGCGAGCTTGATGACGTCGAGGTTGTGCTCGATGAGCACGATCGTGTGTCCGGCGTCGACGAGACGGTCGAATACCTGGGCAAGACGACGAATGTCCTCGAGATGAAGGCCGGTCGTCGGCTCGTCCATGATGTAGAGCTTCTTACCGCTCTTCTTTCCGGCGAGTGCAAGCTCACGCGCGACCTTGAGTCGTTGCGCCTCGCCGCCCGAGAGCGTGGTCGCTGGCTGGCCGAGTCGGAGATAGCCGAGGCCAACCTGCTGCAACTGCCAGAGTGCTTGCCCGAGCTTTTCTTCGCGGGGGAAAAAACGAATCGCCTCGTCGATCGTGAGCTCCAGCACGTCGAAAATCGTACGCCCGTTCACGCGAACATCGAGAACCTCGGGCTTGAATCGCTTGCCGCCACAGTCGTCACACGGCACGTAGACGTCGGCCATGAAGACCATCTCGACCTCGAGATAGCCAGCACCTTCGCAAGTCTCGCAGCGCCCACCGGCGACGTTGAAGCTGAAGGTTCCCGCGCTGTAGCCACGCTGTCTGCTGAGCGGCGCGTCCGCGAAGATGCGCCGGATCTCGTCGAAGGCTTTGACGTACGTGACCGGATTCGACCGCGGCGATTTGCCGATTGGGCTCTGATCGATCATCACGACATCGTCGAGCGCCTCGACACCGGCGATGGTGTCGAAGGCGCCGACCGCTTCGCCGAGGTGCTGTTTCGCGCTGTGCTCTCCATGAATGCGCAGCTCGAGCGCGCGCATGAGCACGTCGTGTACGAGCGTGCTTTTGCCTGAGCCGGAGACGCCGGTCACGCAGGTCACGGTGCCTAACGGGATGCGCACGTCGACACCCTTGAGATTGTGCTCGCGCGCGCCGGTGAGCGTGAGCCATCGCGGTCCGATGCGTCGACGGCGCGCGGGCAGAGGGATTTCACGCTTGCCGGTGAGATAGGCGCCGGTGAGCGCGCTCTCGCTGACGCGAGACATCGGGCCCGCAAAAACGACCTGGCCGCCGCGTTCGCCACTCCCCGGCCCCAACTCGACCATGAAATCCGCCGCTCGAATCGTCTCCGGATCGTGCTCCACCACGAGCACCGTATTGCCGGCGTCGCGAAGCCGATGAAGCAGTCGGAGCAGTCGATCCGTATCGCGCGGATGAAGGCCGATCGACGGCTCGTCGAGGACATAGAGCGTATCGACGAGCTGCGAGCCTAACGAATTCGCGAGTCCGATGCGCTGGGCCTCGCCGCCCGAGAGTGTTCGCGTCGCGCGGTTGAGCGTCAGATAATTGAGGCCGACATCGCACAGGAACTGCACGCGATCCCTGGCTTCCTTGAGAATGTGCCCCGCCACATCGCGCTCGAAATCCGTCAACGAAACGGACGACAACCACTCGAGAAGCCGATCGACAGGCAGCTCGCTCACCTGGGAGATGCTGCGGTCGTTGATACGAACCTGGAGCGATTCCGGCTGCAGCTTTGCGCCCTGGCAGACAGGACATTCGCGCGCGCTCTGATATTGTCGGAGAAAGACGCGGATGTACTGCTTGTAGCGCTTCTCCTCGAGATCGACGAGGAAGGGAAAAATGCCCTTGTACCCGCGCACACGCGCATGCAGCAGTTTGTGACGGTGCGTTGCCGAGAGCTTCTGCCACGGCACGTCGGTCGGGATGCGCTCGCGCTTCGCGAATTCCGCGAGCGCTCGACGCTTGTTCTCGTAGCGCGGCATGCGCCACGGATCGATCGCGCCGTCGCGAAGCGAGCGATCCGGGTAGGGAACAATGAGTGCCTCGTCGTACTCGAGCGTTGCGCCGAATCCGTTACAACGCTTGCACGCTCCGCGCGGACTGTTGAACGAGAACAGCTGCGGTGTCGGAGCGGGTGCGCGGGTGCCGTCGTTCGCGCATTCAAAGCGCTCGGTGAACCGCCAGCGCGTGGCCGACGCCACGAATCGCCGCGACGTCACCGACTCGCTGAACAAAATGACGCAGTCGCCGTCGCCCTCGCGGAAAGCGGTACCGACTGCGTCCACGAGACGCCCGCGGACATCGTCGCCGGTGGCGAGCCGATCGACAATGACTAGCAGTTCCTTGGCGAACGTGACATCGACGGGCAGACTCGCCAGCTCGTCGAGATGCCTAACGGTTCCGTCGATGCTCAATCGCAGAAAGCCCGCGGCACGGAGGTTGTCGATGACGACTTCGTGTGTGACTTCATCCGACATGCGCAGCGGAAAGGCGACCGAGAAGCGTGTGCCCGGCGGCAGGTCGGTGACAGCGTCGGCCACGGACTGCACCGTGTCCGGCTTCATCTCCCGTCCGCACTGCGGACAATAGGTGCGGCCGACGCGAGCCCAGAGCAGCCGTAAATAGTCGTAGATCTCGGTCGCCGTCCCTACCGTAGATCGCGATGTCTTCGTGGGGTTCTTTTGTTCGATCGCGACGGCGGGTGAGAGACCGTCTACCGAATCGACGTCGGGCTTTTCCATCCGCTCGAGGAACTGTCGTGCATAAGCCGACAGAGACTCAACGTACCGACGCTGGCCCTCCGCGTAGATCGTATCGAACGCGAGCGAGGACTTTCCCGAACCGGATGGGCCCGTGACGACGGTGAATGCTCGTCGCGGAATGCGAAGATCGAAGCCCTTGAGGTTGTGTTGTCGCGCGCCGCGCACGACGATCGCATCCTTCATGGCCGAAAGTTAACCGAAGCGCCTAGATCACGCGCGGCGGGTGAGCGCACGCAAGATTCGGCCGATGACGAGCACCACGATGGCACCAAGCGTCGCGATGCCGATCGATCGAAGATCCAGCTCGCCCTGCGTGACTTCTCCCCACCCGACGTACGAGCCGATCAGACCGCCTAACAAGGCGCCGCCGATCCCGAGCAGAATGGTGAACAGGCAGCCTGCCGGATCACGTCCAGGAAGAATCCACTTCGCGAGCGAGCCGGCGATGAGGCCGAGTAGGAGCCAGTAGAGCCAGAGAGGCATTTTCCAGAGGAGGGGGTGAATTATCCGCACAAAGCTATAGACCGCATCCCTCCTCGAGTGAGCAAAATCCGTTTTGGCAAACGCTCGCTCCGCGAAAAAAATGGCCGGCGCTTCATCGCGCCGGCCCTTCACGTCGACTGATGACTAATGGACGTGCCTCAAAGTGGAGTCGTGGTCGTTGAGCGGCCCCGCGTTGTCAGACGATAGATCCACAACAGCAGCAGCGCGCCAAGTACCGCGAGGAGAATGCTCCAGAGCGAAAATCCATTCAGCCCAGTTCCGGTCACCAAATTGCCGAGGAATCCACCAAGGAAGGCCCCGACGATTCCAATGAGGATCGTCACGATGACGCCGCCTGGGTCTTTCCCTGGCATAATCGCCTTCGCAATCGCGCCGGCGA
>DATEGN010000249.1:0-5763 GCA_035280125.1 Gemmatimonadaceae bacterium
TCTCATCTCGGTGATCAGTCGCCCGTCCATGACGGCCAGCGGCTCTCCGGTCTCGGGCTTGAGCATCACGATCAGGGCGTGATGGGTGTGCACGCCGGTGTTGTGCGGATAGAACGTGACGAGCTTGGCGCCCATGGCGCCGGCATACGCGGGCATGACCGCGAAAAAGCCGCGATGCGGCTCGATGGGAAGGACGGTACGGACCGGCTGGACCAACTTGCCGGCCGCCAGTGCCGCGAGGGCGTCCGCGACGGCGGGAATCAGCTCTTCGTAGCGCAGTCGTTCCTGCACCGCTGCTTCGTCGAGGACGGCGATCTGTGGTGGACGGCCCGACATGCGGTTAAATCTTCCCGATGACCTCGCCCCGCGCCACCACCGGCGACAGGAACGCAGCAGTCGCCGCCGGTTTCCTCGGCTGGATGCTCGACGCGTTCGATTTCTTCCTCGTCGTGATGACGTTGACCGCCATCGCGAAGGATTTCGGGCGTCCCGACAGAGACCTCGCGCTGTCTTTGACGGTGACGCTCGCATTCCGTCCGGTCGGCGCCTTCATCTTCGGTCTGATGGCAGACCGATATGGCAGGCGAGTGCCGCTGATGATCAATCTCGTCTTCTATTCGCTCATTGAAGTGGCAACGGGTTTCGCACAGACGTTCGGAACATTCCTCGTGCTCCGTGCGCTCTTCGGGATCGGCATGGGCGGCGAATGGGGCGTTGGTGCGTCTCTCGCCATGGAGAAGGCTCCAACTGAGCGACGTGGTATTCTCTCCGGCTTACTGCAGGAGGGCTATGCCTGTGGGTATCTGCTCGCGGCGCTCGCATATGCGGTTGTCTTCCCGCGCTGGGGATGGCGGCCCCTGTTCTTCATCGGCGGACTCCCCGCACTGCTCGCGATCTACGTTCGTATGGGTGTGAAGGAATCCGAAGTGTGGGAGCGGACGAAACACGAAAGCTGGGGTGCACTCGGCCGCGGTATCATTTCCCACTGGAAGCTCTTTTTCTATCTGGTCCTGCTGATGACGATGATGAACTTCATCTCGCACGGCACGCAGGACATGTATCCGACGTTCCTGCAGCGCGATTGGGGCTTCACCCCCGCAAGGAGAGCGAATCTGACGGCGTTCTCGATGGTGGGTGCAGTCAGCGGTGGAATCATCTTCGGATACATCTCCGATCGAATTGGACGGCGCCGTGCAATCGTCATCGCCCTTCTGCTTGCCGTACTCGCGATTCCCATCTGGGCGCACGCGCCTAGTCTCGCCGTGCTGGTCGCTGGCGCATTCATCATGCAATTCATGGTGCAGGGAGCGTGGGGTGTAATTCCAGCGCACATCACCGAGCTCTCGCCGGATTCGGTGCGCGGATTCCTTCCCGGCTTCGCGTATCAGTGCGGTGTGATGATCGCCGGCAGCGTGACGTACCTGGAGGCTGTTATCGCCGAGCGCACGACGTACGCGAACTCGATGGCGATTACTGCGGGCACGGTGTTCATTGGTGGAGCGATTGTCGCGTGGCTCGGCCGCGAGCGTCGCGGGATGGTGTTCGGGGCTCCGCCTGTGCCAGCCGCGGGAGAGCGAATTGAACCCGGGCTCGTTCAAGGACCACTTCTCGAAAGTCGCGAGAGCGTACGCCGCCGTTAGGCCGCAGTATCCTGACGAGCTGTACGCGTTCCTCGCGTCGCGCGCACCAGCGCGCGATCTCGCGTGGGATTCAGCAACGGGTAATGGCCAGGCTGCGGTCGGCGTCGCGCGGCATGTAGACCACGTCATCGCAACCGACGCAAGCGCCGAGCAGATCGCGCACGCGATGGCGGATCCACGCGTCGAGTATCGCGTCGCCCGCGCGGAACAAAGCGGACTCTCGGACGCGTCGATCGATCTGATAACCGTGGCGCAAGCTGCGCACTGGTTCGATCTCGATGCGTTTTATGCCGAAGTTCGCAGGGTTGCGCGGCCTAACGCACTCATCGCGCTCTGGGCGTACGGCTACTTCATGATCGACCCCGAGATCGACGCAATCATCGATCGTTTCGGAGAAGGCAAGCTGCGGAGCTATTGGCCGACGGAGAGCCGCGTCATTCGTGATCACTATCGGCCGCTCCCCTTTCCCTTCGCCGAGATCGGCGCGCCTAGCTTCTACACGCAGCATCCGTTCACGCTCGATCACCTGGAGCAGTACTTCCGAAGTTGGTCTGGAGTGCAACGTTACCTCGATTCACAAGGCGAGGATCCAATCCCAGCCGTCATGGACGAGGTGCGAGGCGCGTGGGGCGATGCACACGGAGCGCGAACAGCTTCGTTCGAGCTCTATCTTCGAGTTGGGCACGTGAGTCCCATCTGACGAACTGTGATCTCGAGCACGTCGCTCGAAAAGGACTCGGGTGACCATGACGAGTATGAAGCGTCAATCTCGCGACTCCTTCCGAGACTCTCATGTCACTCCCTCGTTTCATAACTGGCGTCGTAACTGCGGCACTACTGGTTGCCGTGCTCCCGTTCGCCGCGCATGCGCAGGCGCCGCGACGCACCGCCTGCAATGATGGCTCGACCACTGGCTCCGTGAGCAGCAATGCGTGCGACGGACACGGCGGCATCAACAAGGCCAGGACAACGGTTCTGAACCGTGCACCGGCCAGACATACCGAGACCGGTCATGTCGCACAAGCAGGGACGCCCGCTCCCTCGGCGAAGCCGCGATACGAAGAGCGCCGCGGTTGGCGCTGGGGACGTCGCGACGATCACAAGCGCGACGAAGAGCGCAGACGTGAAGACGAGCGTCGACGCGAAGAGGAGCGGCGGCACGGTCGCGTGAAGTGTCGTGACGGCCGCTTCGAAAACGCTAAGGAAAAGGGCCACGCCGTCTGCAAGAACCACGGCGGCTTGGCACACTAGTCTGAAGGAGCTGTCTCGGGTTCCGGGC
Source organism: Gemmatimonadaceae bacterium (assembly GCA_035280125.1). GTDB lineage: Bacteria > Gemmatimonadota > Gemmatimonadetes > Gemmatimonadales > Gemmatimonadaceae > AG2. Next base: position 2,920 of record DATEGN010000249.1, read on the forward strand.
GCGCGTTTATCCAAGCGACGCGCCCGACCCTGAGGCTTGCTTACGCCGGCTCGGGTCCCGTGAGGAGATGCTTCGCCCGCGCCACAACCACGACTCGCGCGAGCCGCTCCAGCTCGAGCTGTAATACGCGTCGTCCGAGCGCAGACAATCGATAATAGCGCCGCCGCTCGTCGTCGTCAGACGTCGCGGCGACGCTCCGCGTCGTCTTGCCCCGCGCAACTTCCTCGATGAGGCCAGACGTGAGCATACGCTGAATCGAACCGTACAGCGTACCGGGGCCCATTCGAATCTGTCCGTCCGTCATCTCTTCGACTTCCTGTGCGACCGCATAGCCGTGGCGACCGACGGCGTCCTCCTGTTCGCGCCGTCCATCCGCCAATGCCAGAAGGATGTGCAGCACAACGGGCGTTAGCGGCAGCAGCTCTTTCGGATCAGGCGCGCGCTTCACCGTGGAGATCTCTTTAGTGAATTCTCAGCCGCTGCGGTCACTCGGCGCGCAGCGCAACGATAGGATCGACGCGGCTGGCGCGCCGAGCTGGCAGGTAACACGCGACCAGCGCGACGACGCCGAGGATGACCGGCACCACTGCGAAGGTGAGCGGGTCTACCGCGCTGACGCCGAAGAGCTGACTGGCGAGTAACCGAGTAGCGGCCGCCGCGCTCGCGAGGCCGACGACAAGTGATACCGCTATGACTTTCATTCCGTCGCGAATGACCATCCCGAGCACCTGACTGCTCCGTGCTCCGAGCGCGATGCGAATGCCTACTTCCTGGGTACGGCGCGCGACGGCGTAGCTCATCACGCCATACACACCAATGGCGGCGAGCACGACCGCCAGCGACGCGAACGACGCCATGAACCAAACCGTGAGCCGTGAACCATTGCGCGCCTCACCGAGCACGCGATCCATGGTGCGGACGCGCCAAACAGGCTGATCTCGATCCACGCGCCAGATCGCGGCACGCACGGCGTTGGCCATCGCGCCCGCATCGCCGGTAGCCCGCACGACGGCTTCGGTGAAAATGAGCGGACGCTGCTCGTACGGCACGTACGCTTGATCGAGTGGATCCTCGGTGAGGCGGAAATGCTTCACGGTGGCGACCACACCGACAATTGTTGCCCACGGCGCGTCGACGCCGCCGAGTCGAATGCGTTTGCCGAGCGCTGACTCGTTAGGCCACGCTTGTCGCGCGAGTCGATCGTTCACGATCACGACGGGTGCGCCGTCGGCGCGATCTTGCGGCGTGAAGTCACGCCCCGCGAAGCGCCGGATGCGCAGTGTCGTGAAATATCCTGGACTCACGATGTTGAGCTGCGCGGTCGGCGCGGCCCGCGGATCGGCGATTGGCTTGTCGGCGAGAAAATAGGGGTACGACTCGCCGTTGCCGTTCAGAGGCGTCGCGCGCACCAACGCCGCGCTCTCCACTCCAGGGACTCGGCGAATCTCGTCGAGTGTCCGCGTGAACATGTCTGCGATCATTGCTTCGGACGTGTACTTCGAGTTCGGGAGACGGAACTGCAGCGTCAGCGTGTGCGACGGATCGAATCCGGGCTCGACCTCGGCAATGGCAACGAGACTGCGCATCAAGAGTCCGGCGCTCACAAGCAGCACGACGCAGAGCGCAATCTGCGCCGCGACGAGAGTGCCGCGAACGTTGAATCGGCCGGGTCGAGCCACTCCGCCGCCGCTCCGGACGGCCAATGCGTCCCGCACGTCGGCGCGGGAGTACTGCCACGCAGGCGCTCCTCCAAAGAGGAGGCCAGCGCCTAACGTCACAGCGAGTGCGAAGAACAGGACGCGCGCGTCGAGTGTAATATCTCCTTGTAGGGGGACGCTCGACGCGAGCTCCGCGGCGAGAGTGATCACGCCCCATTTGGCCAGGGTGATGCCTAACGCGCCGCCCGCGATCGACAAGACGAGGCTTTCCGTGAGCAGCTGACGAACCAGTCGAGGCCGGCCTGCGCCAAGCGCCGTGCGCACAGAAAGTTCGCGGCGACGCGACGCGGCGCGCGCCAACTGCAGGTTTGCCACATTCGCGCAAGCAATCAAGAGCACGATGCCGACTGCTCCGAGCACGACCAGCATCGGCGTTCGCACCGGTCCAACGATCTGATCGCTCAGTGACGTGACGTTCGCGCCGATTCCCGCGTTCGTTGCGGGCAACGACGCCGCGATGCGCGCCGTCACGACATCGAGATCGGCTTGTGCCTTCTCCGCGGAGACATTCGCCCTGAGTCGGCCGACGACGAGCACCCCGGGCCGGCCGCGCTCGACGAGATCACCCTTGTTCGGGTAGTACCCGATTGGCATCCAGACATCCGGTGTCCCCAACGGCGCGGAGGTTTGCGGTCGCGTGATGCCGACGACCGTGAAGGGGACGCCATTGAGCACCAGCGTTCGGCCAATCATGTCGGCCCGCCCGCCAAAATGCGTGCGCCAGAAATCGTCGGTGATCACCGCGACCGGCTGCTTCGTTCCGATTTCGGTCTCTTGGGGCGTAAAGAAGCGCCCTTGTTCGGGCGTGGCGCCGAGAAGTGAGAAAAAATTCGACGTGATAAAAGATCCAGTGACGCGCTCCGGTTGATCGCCGCCGCTGAGATTGACGCTCTGCCCACGCATGACGGCAAGCGCATCGAAGCTTCGCGACATCTTCTTCCAGTCGAGATAGTCGAGATAAACCACCCCATTTTGCTTTACCGAGCCGCGCGTTCCCCAAATGAGCACCAGCCGATCTGCATCGGGCCAAGGCAGGGGCCGAAGCAGCACCGCGTTGACGACGCTGAAGATCGACGTCGTCGCGCCAATCCCGAGCGCGAGGGTGAGCACGGCGACGAGTGTAAAC
>DATEGN010000250.1:0-7373 GCA_035280125.1 Gemmatimonadaceae bacterium
TCCGGCGACGGAAGACGTGCGGTACGTCGAATCGATCCAGCGGGACGTGCGATGGCTCGGCTTCGAGTGGAACGGCCTGTTTTACGCCAGCGACTATTTCGGGAAGCTCTACGACGTCGCCGAGATGCTCGTGAAAAAAGGGAAGGCGTACGTCGACTCGCAGAGCGAAGAGGAGATTCGGGTCAACCGGGGCACCGTGACGACACCGGGGGTGGACAGCCCGGATCGCTCGCGCACCGTGAACGAGAATCTGGAGCTGCTCCGTCGCATGAAGGCGGGGGAGTATCCCGACGGAGCGCATGTGCTGCGCGCCAAAATCGATATGGCGCATGCAAACATGATCATGCGTGATCCGCTCCTGCTGCGGATCAGGCATGCGCATCACTATCGACAGGGCGACGAGTGGTGTGTATACCCGCTGTACGATTTTGCTCACGGATTGTCGGATGCCTTCGAGGGCATAACGCGCTCGTTATGTACCCTCGAGTTCAAGGATAATCGCGACATCTACGACTGGCTGGTGCGCGAGGCGGGCTTCGAGAATCCGCCGACGCAGATCGAGTTCGCGCGCCTCGAGCTCGACTACACGGTATTGAGCAAGCGCAAGCTGCTGCGCCTGGTGAACGACGGTCACGTCACCGGTTGGGACGATCCGCGGATGCCGACGATCGCGGGCATTCGCCGACGCGGCGTGACACCGGAAGCGATTCGGAATTTCGCTGAAGCAATCGGGGTCGCGCGGAAGCCGGCGCGTACGGAGCTGGCCACGTTCGAACATTATGTGCGGGACGATCTCAACATGCGCGTTCCGCGGGTGATGTGCGTCGTGAATCCGCTGAAGGTCGTGATCACGAATTACGCGGATGACGGCGACGAGCATCTCGACGCGTCGTACTTCCCGCACGATGTACCCTTGACCGGATCGCGTCCTGTGCCGTTCTCGCGCGAGCTCTATATCGAGCGCGACGACTTCATGGAGAATCCGCCGAAGAAGTTCTTCCGTCTCGCGCCCGGACGCGAGGTGCGGCTGCGCTACGGGTACTTCATCACGTGCACCGACGTGATCAAGGACTCGTCAGGCGAAATCGTCGAATTGCGATGTACGTACGATCCGGCGACGCGCGGTGGCGACGCGCCCGATGGACGCAAGGTGCAGGGCACGATTCATTGGGTCTCGGCGCGCCACGCGTTGGATTGCGAGCTTCGGTTGTATGACAAGCTGTTTACGGTACCCGATCCGGAGGATCTTCCGGACGGCCAGGAGTTCACCGATGTTCTCAATCCGAATTCGTTGATCGTCGTGCCGAAAGCGAAGATCGAGCCGAGTGTCGCGTCGGATCCGGCTGGTTCGCGCTACCAGTTCGAAAGAACAGGGTACTTCATCAGCGATGCGGTGGACTCACGGCCGGATCGGTTGGTGTTCAACCGATCGGTGACGTTGAGGGATACCTGGGCGAAGGTGAAGGACAGGTGATGGTGCTAGGTGCCTGAGCGAACCGAAGGATCAACTAACCCTATTTAGAGGCATCGTCATGATACGGCGGCTCTTGCGAACGGGAGCAGTGCTCGCGCTCGGTTTATCGCTTGCACTTCCTCTCCATGCCCAGCAACAGCAAGGCTCTGCGAATAAGCAAGTCATCAACCGACCGGACGCGCGGCCGGGTTTCATGTTCTCCACCGCGGTGCGTGTGGGCGATCTCGTGTTTCTCTCGGGCGTGATGGGTACACAAGCCGGAGGCAAGCTCGCCGACGGCGGCATCGAAGGACAAACGCGTCAGGCGCTCGAGAACGTGAAGGCGAATCTGGAACTCGCCGGCGCCACGTTGTCGGACGTCGCGAAGTGCACCGTGTTCCTCACCGATGCCGCCAACTTCGCGGCGATGAACAAGGTCTACCACGAGTTCTTCCCGACCGATCCGCCGGCGCGCTCGACGGTCGCCGTCGCCGCGCTGGTCGTGCCGAACGCATTGATCGAAATCGAGTGTACTGCCGCTGTGAAGAAGTAAACCCGACCCAATCGTCCCTCACCCCGTCGATTCGTGTCCGCTATCGCTGCCGAGCCCTTCACCCTCACGCTGCGCGATTTCGAGGACGTGCGCGCGCGCATTGCGCCGCACATCAAGCGCACGCCGTTGCTCACGTCGCGCCAACTCAGTGAGCTCACCGGATACGACATTCGGCTCAAGGCCGAGATGTTCCAGCGCGTCGGCTCGTACAAGATTCGCGGGCCACTGAACAAGTTCGCCTTGATGGCGGAAGAGGACAAACGGCGCGGAGTGGTCTGTTCGTCGGCGGGGAATCACGCGCAGGGTGTCGCATTGGCGGCCAGGATCCATGGGATTCGTGCCGTCGTCTGCATGGCGAAGAACGCGACGCCAGCGAAGATCGCCGCTACGAAAGCGTATGGCGCCGAAGTCGTGCTCCACGGCATGATCTGGGATGAGGCGAACGAGAAGGCGAAGGAGCTCGTCCGGAATGAAGGGCTCACGTACGTCCACCCCTTCGACGATCCGCAGCTGATTGCCGGTCAGGGGACGCTGGGTTTAGAGATCGCTCAAGATTGGCCGGAGGTGGAGGCGGTCGTCGTTCCAATCGGCGGCGGCGGCCTGATCTCGGGCGTCTCGATGGCAATCAAGAGTCACAACCCCAACGCCAAGGTCATTGGCGTCGAATCGTCGGATGGCCCGGCAATGCAGCGCAGCGTCGCCGCGGGGCACCTCGAGACAATCGACTGCCGCACGATCATCGACGGGCTGCGCGTCCGCCGGTGTGGAGAGCTGAACTTCTCCGTCGTCCAGCGCTTCGTCGACGAGATCGTCGCGCTCCCCGACCGCGAGATCTTCGACGCGATGATCTGGGTGATGGAACGCTGTAAGCTCGTCGTCGAGGGCGCGGCGGCCGCACCCGTTGCTGCAATGTTGCACGGCCTCGTGAAGTTGCCGAAAGGCGCACGCGTGGCTGTCGTCCTTTCAGGCGGGAATGTGAATCTCGATCAGCTCCGAGGACTCAGCTGGAACTGAGTGGGTCGTGGGTCGTGGGTCGTGGGTCGTGGGTAGTGGGTCGAGCGTGACTATCCATCACCCACTACCCACTACCCACTACTCACTACTCACGACTCACGACTCACGACCCACTACCGGGGCAGCATTCCAACCCAGATCACCACCGATCCGCACTCGTTGCCCCAGAATTCAGCGGGAACGCCGGCGGCCGAATACACCTCGATCGCTGTCACCTCGCCGGGGAAGGCGAGCGCGTCGATGTTCGACGCGAAATCATCGGGCTGCTTGATTCCGTTCAGATAAACAATCGGCAGGCAAAGCCCGCGCGGGCCGCGTACGAGGATGCCGTCGCCAAAGCGGCCCGGCAGCATCGTCACCTCCGGGAACTCCCGGAGTAGGTCAGAGGTCCGAATCACCTGTCGCTTCGCGATGTCAGTGGGCGTGAGGATGTGGCCCCATCCGCTCCTGACTCGCCGCTGGAACTCGAGCCCCCCGCCGGCCTTCGCCTTCCCGTACACCGTCACCGCGTCGAGCCTTTGAACTCGGCGATCGAGCACGAGGTCGACACTCGTTAGGCCGTCGCGGACGAGCGTGACGGGCGCGCGCCTCGGCTCGAATCCAATCGCGCGGACCTCCACCGTCTGCGTCCCCGAGGGAAGACCAGCGAGACTGAACCGTCCTCCATCGCTGGTGTGCGAATCGATTCCCGTACCGAGCACGCTTACCTCAGCATTCCCGAGCACGCTGCCGCGATCATTGTGGACGACGCCAGCCAGCCTTGCGTGTCCGCGATGCAGGATGCCAAGGACGCGTCGCGTCGAATCCGTGCTCGAGGCGGAATACACGGGCACAAGCGAGTCGACGTGGCTCACGAGGAACTCACGAATAACGAGCTCGCCCATCGGCACACGTAGCTCGACCACGCCGCTCTCGTCCGAGTCGGCCTTCGCACTCACGGTGAGATCCACACTGCTCGGCACGCCACAGAGTGCGTACCATCCCATTTCGTCCGTCTTGGCCGGGTATTGCTCCCTGCTTTGATGAATGCCGCCCTGTTCGATCCTGATCTCGTTCCACAGCACTGTCACCGTTCCCAGACGTGGCAAGCCGGACTCGGCGTCACGAATGTGCCCGACGATGATCCCGATCGAATCGTGCTGAGCCTCTGATGGGCAAAGCCCTGACTCGATCGTTTTCGCCGACGGAATCGCAAGGTCCGCATGCGTCGTCGAGGCACCGACCACGACACGGCGCGGCTTCAGGTCGATGCCCAACGTATCGAGAACCGGATGAAACAGATCGATAACGTAGGCACCGGGGTGTAACCCTTCGATCCGATACACACCGAGCGAATCGGCGTGTGTGCTTCGAACCTCGCTTGCGGAGTCACGGGCCACCTGCACCAGTGCACCAGCGAGCGGCCGATGTCGGATGCTGTCCGTGACCACTCCGGTCAGCACGAGTTGCGCTTTTGCGCTCACACTCGTGAAGACCGATGCGAGAACGATGATCAGAGCGCGTCGTTTGGTCACGATTGAGTGAGCTGGAAACTCGTCGCCAATTATTCTATGATCACCAACGAAGCGCCAGGCATCGAGGTCACGGTCGATGGGTCGGGCCCGCCGGGAATCGGACCAGCACAGCTTTTGCGCCGAGATTCGTCGACACAACCCCCAACGCTATGCATTCGCTGCTCATGGCAGCGCCGACGACTCCTGACGCCGGCGTCGTTACGATCCAGCCGGGCGATGCGGCGCCGGATTTCGCTCTTCCGGCGCCGCAGACCGCGCGGCTCTCCGATCTACGCGGCTCGCCTGTGGTCATCGTCTTTTGCGGGGCGCAGTGGGACCCCGCGCGCGCCGAGTACGTCGACATATACAATCGCCTCGTTGGCAGCCTCGGCGGCGTAGCGGGGACGAGACTGCTGGCGATTAGTGGCGCGGATCCATGGCGCGCGTTGGATTTCACCGATCAGACGGTGTCGCTACCGGTGCTGAGCTCACCCGAGGCGGCGATTGCGCGATGCTACGGGATCGGCGACGAGCCCGCCGTGTTCGTGATCGATGCCGAGGGGATCGTGCGCTGGTCGCACGTCGGTCCGGCGTCACTCGCGAACCCGCTCGAATTGAGCCGCGCGATCAGCGCCGTCGCGGCGCCACTTCTCGACGGACCTAACGAGCCAGAGCAGCGCACCGCGTGGACGCGCCGCGATTTCGTCGCCACGACGCTCGCCGCCGCCTTCGTGCTCGCCCTCCGACCGCTCGAGGCGCGCGCCGAACGTGTCGCGGCGCTCGGCGCTCCCGGGGCGATGCCCAATGCACGAAGCGTCACGTTGAATGTCAACGGACGCGAGATGACGCTCGATCTCGAGCCTCGGGTCACTTTGCTCGATGCGCTCCGAGAATACGCGGGACTCACGGGAACGAAGAAAGGGTGCGATCACGGCCAGTGCGGTGCGTGCACCGTACACGTCGACGGTCGACGCGCGCTTTCCTGTATGACCTTCGCCGTCATGCAGGAGGGACACCGCATAACGACAATCGAGGGACTTGCAAGCGGCGAGCGGCTGCACCCGATGCAGCAGGCGTTCATCAGCCATGACGGATTTCAGTGCGGCTATTGCACCTCTGGGCAGATCATGTCGGCGGTCGCGGTGCTCGACGAATCGTGGGGACCGTCGGACGACGAGGTCCGCGAAGCGATGAGTGGCAACATTTGCCGGTGCGGTGCGTACCCGGGAATCGTGGCCGCGGTGCAGGAGGTCCGGCGCGCGCAAGCCTCGAATGGCGGAGGGAGAACCCAATGATCGACTTCGAGTATCTTCGCGCCACGGAGATCGATGCGGCGCTTCGTGCAGGCGCTGCTCCCTCGACGAAGTTCGTTGCCGGCGGGACGAACATCATTGACCTCATGAAGCTGAACGTCGAGCGGCCGAGGCACCTCGTGGACATCAACGATCTTGGCGGGCGACGCAATCCGTCGCTCAGTATGGTCGCGGATCTCCCGAATGATGGGCTGCGTCTGGGTGCGCTCGCGCGAATGCGCGACGTCGCGTGGGATGCGCGCGTGCGCGAGCGATATCCCTTCGTCAGCCAGGCGTTGCTTCTCGCGGCCTCCGGCCAGTTGCGCAATATGGCGACGATCGGCGGCAACATTCTCCAGCGCACGCGTTGTCCGTACTTCCGCGACACGGCGATGCCGTGCAACAAGCGTGTGCCTGGCGCCGGGTGCTCCGCGATTGTCGGTATCAATCGGACCGAGGCGATACTCGGCACGAGCGACCAGTGCATTGCGACCTATCCCGGCGATCTCGCCGTCGTCCTCGTGGCGTTAGACGCGACGGTCACCGTGCGAGGTCCGGAAAGAGCCGAGCGGGACATGCGGTTCGACTCACTGCACGTGGCTCCCGGCTCGCATCCCGAGCGCGAAACGACGCTGCAGCCTGGCGATTTGATCACATCCATCGACCTTCCCGCGCTCCCGGCGGCGCGCCGTTCGCTGTATCTGAAAGTGCGCGACCGGGCGAGTTTTGCATTTGCTCTGGCGTCGGCTGCGGTTGCCGTGGATGTGCGGAACGGCGTGATTCGAGATGCCCGCGTTGGCCTCGGCGGCATCGCGACAAAACCGTGGCGCTCGACAGACGCGGAACGCATCCTCATCGGAAAGCGGCCGACCGCACAGACGTTCCAAGCGGCAGCTGACGCCGCCCTGTCAAAGGCAAAGCCGCATCGCGACAACGCCTTCAAGGTGTTGCTCGCCAAGCGAACGCTGGTGCGCGCGTTGAGCGAGGTGACCGCATGACGTGGCACCGCAAACCAACGCACGGCGCCGACAGCGTCGGCACGCCGCTCGATCGCGTCGATGGTCGGCTGAAGGTGACCGGAGGTGCGCGGTACGCCGCGGAGTATCCGATCCCGAACGTGGCGCATGGCGTCATCATCGCGAGCACGATCGCCAAAGGACGTGTCAAGGCGATCGACACGAGCGTCGCGGACAAGGCGCCGGGTGTTATCAAAATACTCACGCCGTTCAACGCACCGCGACTGCCCGGCGCACCGGTGCCGGGGCCACATGAGCAGAGGGCAGAGAGTAGTGGGCAGAGGGCAGGGAATGGCGGTGCGCAGGGCGCCGGCGCTCAAGGGACGCGAGGCGGAGCGATGCGCGTGCCGACGCTGCTCCAGGATGACGTCGTGCGTTACAATGGCCAGCCGATTGGCGTGGTCGTCGCCGACACGTTCGAGCATGCACGAGAAGCCGTGGATTCGGTGCGCGTCACGTACGAGAGTGAGCGCCCCGTGCTCGACTGGAACAAAGCGCCGACGAACCCACCGGAGGACGTGCACCCGTTAGGCGGTGAGCGCGCCGTTCGAC
>DATEGN010000251.1:0-2877 GCA_035280125.1 Gemmatimonadaceae bacterium
CGACCCAGTGGGCGAGCGCGGCGGGCGCTGGTATCTCGCGATAAGAGCTCACATCGCCATTCGCCGGGCTAGCGTCAGGAGCCAGAGCTAGCTCGCTCCCTTGTCAGCCTCAGCGTTCGTTAGGTGGCGCGGTATCGGGGAGCCCGCGTGAGGGATCTCGCTTTACGGCGGCGAAATCAATTCCGTAGTGCGCGAAATAGGCGTTCGCCCCGATGTTCGAGGGAATCTGACGGAGTTCAGCGAGCTGCGCCTCGAGGCCGTCGCGAGTCAGCTCGCCGCCGGAGCCGAGGTAGCGGAGATCATCTTCGGTGAAGCCGATGCGCTGGAGCTCGGCATTGACGAGGGGCAGGTAGTGCGAGATAAAGGAGGAATTATCGCCCATGAACCGTCTGCGTCCACCTAACGCTAGAGTTAGCTGCGGCGCCTCTTCTCACTTGGCGCGATGATGCAGAAGGCCATTGTAACTCTCCAGGCGAGCAACCCAACGCTGGTCGCGCCGTCAGCTGCGACGTTCGGCAGCACGGCACGTCAGAGGCAATCGCCAGTGGTGCAGTGCACAGCTAGGAGGAAGAGCGGTGTAAGCCACACGAGCACCAATCCTAAGAGAGCCGTTGTTGGGACGCCAATCAGTGCGTGAATGCCGGCGCGGCGGCCGCCGGCGACGAGACTGCATACGATAATCGGCGCGGCAACCGTCGCGACAACCCAGGCCACTTCATCGCGATAGTATGGCTGAAATGAAGCTCCAAGTGCCAGCAAGGCGGATTTGAGAACCAGTCCCTGCGCCACGCCGGCGAGCACCGACACGCCGAAGGTGAACACGCGCCACTGCGAGGGACGAATGGCGAATGGGGTCCAGCCGGCCGCGGCGATCACGAGCACGGCGAGACCAGCGGGCCAGAGTGCTTCGAACGGGTGCTCCAGTAGCATCACTCGATAACCAGACTATGTGTATGTGCCGCCTAACGCGCTGCGAGCGGGTTTCCGGAGCGTCGCGCGGATCCGTAGTTCGTGCCCATCGTGTATCGCTACTTGACGCGGATTAGACAGCGCGATTATGAAGCGAAAGAGCTCCTAAAACATCACCTTTCGCAAGCTTGCCCAAACCGCTGGGCGTGCTTCGACACCCAAGGTCCTCACCCATCAGAAGTTGCGCGAACAGAGGCTCGCTCTCGTGTCTAAAAGCACTGACTCGCAGTCTAAGTCGCAAGCGGCCGCTCGCGAGAGCCGAGGTGGTGGACAGAGCTTGCTAACTTGCCCGGAAGCGAAAGGGCCGCTCTGGTTCAAACCTTCATCATCTGATCGTAGCGCATCATGATGGAACTCGTCTGGCCCGCTCAACCCTACTTGCCTAGCTACGTCGATGCACTCGAACGTGGCTGGTCGCCCGACAACGTGCGCCCCGAGGCAAGGCGCGAAGAGCTCGAGCGCATTCGCCGAGATCCGCTGCTTTTTCTCGAGCAACAGGTCGATCGCGAGGCCGCTGGGCCGCCGGTGATGCTGCCTGATGGTTCATCGGTGCCGCGCCTTCCAGGCTATCGACGATGGATGTGGGACGGGGCGTTCTGCGGCGTGATCGGCTTCCGGTGGCAATCGGGAACGACCGCTCTGCCGCCGCATTGCCTTGGTCACGTCGGCTTCTCCGTGGTGCCGTGGAAACGAGGACTCGGCTACGCGACGCGCGCGCTGGCACTGCTCCTCCCGGAAGCAGCGCGCGAAGGATTGGACTACGTGGAGCTGACGACAGACCTCAGCAACGTGACGTCCCAGGCCGTGATTCGTTCAAACGGCGGTGAGCTCGTTGAGCAGTTTCAGAAGCCGGCCGCATATGGCGGCGCCATGAGTCTGCGATTCCGAATTCCGCTTGTGGAGAGTAGGGAGTAGAACTCTCTACTCTCTACTCTCGGAGCACTACCGCCGGATCGACGCTCATCGCGCGCCGAGCTGGTACGCCTACCGCGGCGATCGTGATGAGCGTCATCGTACCGACAGCCGCACCGAGGATTGCCACATCGGCCGGGCTCACTGCAAAGAGCAGCGACGCCACCACTCGGCCTAACGCGACACCGCCAGCGAGCCCGATCACGAGCCCGACGACGAGCAGTCCGGCGGCCTGCATGGCGACGACGCGGAGCACGTCGGACCGCCGTGCGCCCAGGGCGACGCGCAAGCCGATCTCCTTGGCGCGCTGAGCGACAGAGTACGACACCACGCCATACAGTCCTATCGCGGCGAGGAACAACGACACGGCGGCGAGCAGACCAAGCATGCGCACCGCGGTCTGCGCGAGACGCAGCGGCGCGTCCACGTATTCAGCGAGGGGCATCGCGCCGTAGACGGGGACGCTGCGATCGACCGATGCCACCGCGCTCTCGATCGTACGAACTGTTTGATCGACACCCACTGCACTACGGGCCACGAACGTATATCCGTACTCGGGACGGTAAACTTGCCGGATCGCAACGTAGAAGTACGGTGTCGGCGACTCGGTCAGTCGGTAGGTCTTCACGTCGGGAACGACGCCGATGATCGTGAACCATTTGCCCCAGCCGTGTACGCGAACGCCTAACGCGGTGCGCCCGCTGAGAAAGTGGCGTACGAACGCCTCGTTGACGATCATCACCGGAGACTGCGTGGAGTCATCGCCGACGCGAAAATCACGGCCGTCGAGCAGCGGGATGCCGAGCGTGCCGAAGTAGCGGGGCGCGATCGCGGCGCGGTACGTCTTCATGTTCTCATTCGCCGCTGGGGCATAGCCCTCGATCTCCAGATCTTCCCACGAGCCCGAGCCTAGGCTCAACGGCACGTAATCCGTGTAGCTCACGGAGCTGACGCCCGGCTCGCGCGCGATCCGATCGGCGACGTTCTGGAGAAAGG